>JANMIX010000528.1:0-1976 GCA_031376015.1 Acidimicrobiia bacterium
GCCCGCCTCCTCTTCCTCGTCCCAGTGAGCGCCGTCGAAGACCGGCGTGGCGATGAACTGCGCCAGGGGGGTCTTGGTACGGGTCTTGGCCTCGGTGCCACGCACCGGCGCATCGCCGACGGCTCCCGACTTGGGCGTGCCGTCCTCCCAGCCCCAGCGGGCCGCATAGCCGAGGTGTGCCTCGAGGATCTGGCCCACGTTCATGCGGGACGGCACACCGAGGGGGTTGAGGATGATGTCGACGGGGGTGCCGTCGGCCAGGTGCGGCAGGTCCTCGACCGGCAGGATGCGGCTGATGACGCCCTTGTTGCCGTGGCGGCCGGCCAGCTTGTCGCCCACGCTGATCTTGCGCTTCTGGGCGACGTACACCCGCACCAGCTCATTGACGCCCGGGGGTAGTTCATGACTCTCGGAGCGGCGGAACACCTTGACGTCGATGACCTTGCCCTCTTCGCCGTGGGGCACCTTGAGGCTGGTGTCACGGACCTCGCGGGCCTTCTCACCGAAGATGGCGCGCAGCAGGCGCTCCTCGGGGGTGAGCTCGGTCTCACCCTTGGGGGTGACCTTGCCCACGAGCACGTCGCCGGGGCCGACCTCGGCGCCGACTCGGATGATGCCCCGCTCGTCGAGATCGCGCAGGATCTCCTCGGAGAGGTTGGGGATGTCGCGGGTGATCTCCTCGGGACCGAGCTTGGTGTCGCGGGCGTCGATCTCGTGCTCGTGGATGTGGATCGAGGTCAGCACGTCGTCGCGCACCAGGCGCTCGGACAGGATGATGGCGTCCTCGAAGTTGTAGCCCTCCCACGGCATGAAGGCCACGAGCAGGTTCTTGCCCAGTGCCAGTTCGCCGGCATCGGTGGAGGGGCCGTCGGCCAGGACGTCGCCGGCCTTGACCTTGTCGCCCTCACGCACGAGCGCCTTCTGGTTGATGCAGGTGTCCTGGTTGGAGCGCTGGAACTTGTAGAGCCGATGGTGGCGCTTCTTGCCCGACTTGTACTCGACGACGAGGTGGTCGCCGTCGACCTCGAGGACGGTGCCGTCCTCCTCGGCCAGGATCATGTCGGCGGCGTCACGGGCGGCTCGGGCCTCGATGCCGGTACCGATGTAGGGAGCCTCGGCCTTCACCAGGGGCACGGCCTGACGCTGCATGTTGGCGCCCATGAGGGCGCGGTTGGCGTCGTCGTGCTCGAGGAACGGGATGAGGGCGGTGGCCACCGAGACGATCTGCTTCGGTGACACGTCCATTAGCTGCACCTCGGCCGGCGGCACCGAGGAGATCTCGGTGGTGGCCGCGAAGTAGATGTCGCGTTCGAGCTGCAGCTTGAGGTCCGACAGGGAGGCACCCTGGGGTGAGCGCCGGGACAGCACGCGGGCCTCGCGGAACGTCCGGTCGGGGTTCAGCGGCGCGTTGGCCTGGGCGACGATGTAGAGCTCTTCCTCGTCGGCGGCGAGGTACTCGATCTCGTCGGTGACCTTGCCGTCGATGACCTTGCGGTACGGCGACTCGATGAACCCGAAGGGGTTCACCCGGGCGAAGGTGGACAGGGCGCCGATGAGGCCGATGTTCGGGCCTTCCGGGGTCTCGATGGGGCACATGCGCCCATAGTGGGAGAAGTGCACGTCTCGCACTTCGAAGCCGGCCCGCTCACGGGACAGGCCGCCCGGGCCGAGCGCCGAGATGCGGCGCTTGTGCGTGATCTCCGACAGCGGGTTGGTCTGGTCCATGAACTGCGAGAGCTGCGAGGAGCCGAAGAACTCCTTGATCGCCGCGACGACGGGCCGGATGTTGATCAGGGTCTGCGGCGTGATGGCTTCGACGTCCTGGGTCGTCATGCGCTCGCGGACGACGCGCTCCATGCGGGACAGGCCGATGCGGCCCTGGTTCTGGATCAGTTCGCCGACCGAGCGGATGCGTCGGTTGGCGAAGTGGTCCTGGTCGTCGAGGCGGTAGCCCGGCTCACCGGCGGCGAGGTTCA
>JANMIX010000539.1:0-5579 GCA_031376015.1 Acidimicrobiia bacterium
CAAGGCCCGGCTGAGCGGCACCCCTGCGGCAAGAAGGCTGGAGAGCTGGGCTTCATGGACGTGGTACGTCTGGGCTGGGACCTGAAGGGGATGCATCCGGTGGCGGTGGAACTGCCCGTGCTGTCGAACAATGACCGCGCCACCCTGCGTCTCGATCAGCCCAAGGCGACCCAGGTCCTCGAGCAGTTCGGTGTCCGTCGCAAGACCTGAGGCCCTGGCGCCGGCACGCCTGTGACCGACGCCACCACGCGCCGCACGGGAGCGCAACGTACCGTGAGGCGGTGGGCAAGGGGAACAAGGGGTCCCGCGAGTTGAACCCGGTGCTGGATCGGGCGTTGGCTCGCAGTGGGCTCGGGATGCTGGGCGCCAACCTCGTGGGCGCCCTGTTCGTGTTCACCTATCTCAGCTACATCGCCCCGGCGGAGACCCTGAAGGGCAAGACGGTGGGTGGGTGGTCGGGGCCGCTGCTGTTCCTTGCCTACTTCGCCGTCGCCGGCGGCACGTGCTGGCGATACCTGCACAAGGCGGAGTCCGAGGCCATCGACTGGTTCCGGGCCGGCCGGTCACCCACACCCGCCGAGCGCCGCCAGACGCTCGAACTGGCGCGGCGCATGGCCAAGATCTCCTACCTGCCCTGGGTTGCGGCCGCAGCTTTCTACGCAACCGTGGACGGCCTGCAGGGTCACACCGCTCGCCATCTGGTGAAGCTCGTGTTGGGCACCCTCGACGGCGGCGTCGTGAGCGTCACCCTGGGGTTCTTCGTGGTGGAGCGGGCCCTGCGGCCGATCCTGGCGGCCGCCCTGGCCGGGGGCGAACCGCCGGACGCGACGATGCCCGGCGTGCGCCTGCGCCTGGTCCTGACCTGGTGCCTGGGCTCGGGTGTGCCGCTGCTCTCGTTGTTCTCGTTGCCCTGGTACACCCGCGGCGCCACCGAACGGACCGACATCGGCCCGGCGGTGGTGACGCTGGCCGCCGCCGCGCTGGTGGTCGGGGCCGTCATCACCGTGGCCCTGGCCAAGTCGCTGTCCGAGCCCATCGAAGACGTGCGCCGTGCGCTCGACGAGGTCCGTGGAGGCCGCCTCGACGTGGAGGTGGCGGTGGACCGCGGCGGCGACCTCGGGTTGCTGCAGGCCGGTGTGAACAACATGGTCCAGGGCCTGCGGGAACGGGCCCGGCTGGCCGACCTCTTCGGCCGTCACGTCGGCACGGAGGTGGCTCGGCGGGCACTGCAGGACGGCACCGATTTCGACAGCGAACAGCGCGTGGCCTCGGTGCTCTTCGTGGACATCATCGGCTCGACGGCCATGGCCGAGGTGCTCGCGCCGGCCGAGGTGATGGCCACCGTCAATGCGTTCTTCGAGGCGGTGGTGCGGGTGGTCACCGAGGAGTCGGGCTGGGTCAACAAGTTCGAGGGCGATGGCGCCCTCTGTGTGTGGGGCGCCCCGGCTGATGATCCCGAGAACGCCACCAGGGCGTTGCGGGCGGCGCGCCGGCTTCGCGACGAACTGCGCCTCGTGGGTGCCGCCCATCCCGGCCTGGACGCCGCCATCGGGGTGTCGGCGGGATCGGTGGTGGCGGGCAACGTGGGGACCGAAGCCCGTTATGAGTACACGGTGCTGGGCGGGCCCGTGAACGAGGCGGCCCGCCTGACCGACCTGGCCAAGGAGCGCGACGGGCGGGTGCTGGCCTCCGCCGCGGTGCTGGCCCGAGCCCTCGACGGCGAACAGCAGCGATGGGCCGGTCGGGGGACCGTGGCCCTGAGGGGGCGCCGGCAGCCGACCGAGGTCTACGAGCCCGTCCGGGCACGGAAGCCGTCCCGCGTCTCCTGAGGGCGTGACCCGATCAGCGGTGCAGGGGGCGGTACTTGATGCGGTGGGGTTGATCGGCCGCCGAGCCCAGTTCCTTGCGCCGCCAAGTCTCGTACTCCGAGAAGTTCCCCTCGAACCACCGCACCTGGGACTCGCCCTCGAAGGCCAGCACGTGGGTGGCGATGCGATCGAGGAACCACCGGTCGTGGCTGATGACCACCGCGCAGCCGGGGAACGAGTCGAGCCCGTCCTCGAGAGCCCGCAACGTGTCGACGTCGAGATCGTTGGTGGGCTCATCGAGAAGTAGCACGTTGCCACCGGTGCGCAGCAGCTTGGCCAGGTGCACCCGGTTGCGCTCGCCACCGGAGAGCAGCCCCACCTTCTTCTGCTGGTCCGAGCCGGTGAAGTTGAAGCTGGCCACGTACGCCCGCCCGTTCACCTCCTTGCCACCGACGAGCAGCATGTCGGTGCCGCCGGTGATCTCCTCGTACACGGTCCGTTCGGCATCGAGGCTGTCGCGGCTCTGGTCCACATAGGCCAACTGCACCGTGGGGCCGATGACGATCTCGCCGCCGTCGGGGGCCTCCTGACCGGTGAGCATGCGGAACAGCGTCGTCTTGCCGGCGCCGTTGGGTCCGATGATGCCGACGATGCCGGCCGGCGGCAGCGTGAAGGTCAGGTCCTCGATGAGCAGGCGCTCGCCGAACGCCTTGGCCAGTCCCTTCACCTCGATCACCTGGTCGCCCAGACGCTCACCGGCGGGGATGGCGATCTCCATGCGGTTCCCCACGCCCTCGGCCGCCTTGGCCTCGGCCAGCAGCTTCTCGTAGGAGCCGAGGCGGGCCTTCGACTTGGCTTGGCGGGCCTTGGGCGACATGCGCACCCACTCCAGCTCGTGGGCCAGGGTCCGTGCCCGAGCGGAGTCGGCCTTCTGCTCCTGGCGCAGTCGCTCCTGCTTCTGCTCCAACCAGCCCGAGTAATTCCCCTCGAAGGGCATGCCCTTGCCGTGGTCCAACTCGAGGATCCAGCGGGCCACGTTGTCGAGGAAGTACCGGTCATGCGTGATGGCCACCACGGTGCCGGGGTAGTCGCGCAATGTCCGCTCCAGCCACGCCACCGATTCGGCGTCGAGGTGGTTGGTGGGCTCGTCGAGCAGCAATAGGTCGGGCTTGGACAGCAGCAACCGGCACAGGGCCACGCGGCGGCGCTCGCCGCCCGAGAGCGTGGTGACATCGGCGTCGCCGGGTGGGAGCCGCAGGGCGTCCATGGCGATCTCGATCTGGCGATCGAGATCGTTGGCACCCTTGGCTGCCATCTCGGCTTCGAGGCGGGCCTGCTCCTCGCCGATCTTCTCGTAGTCGGCATCGGGCTCGGCATAACGGGCCAGCACTGCGTCGTACTGGGCCAGCAGCCCGGCCACCGCCGCCACCCCGTCCATCACGTTGCCCTTCACATCCTTGGCGGGGTCGAGGGTCGGTTCCTGTTCCAGGAGCCCCGCGGTGAAGCCGGGGCTGAGGCGAGCCTCACCGGTGTAGCCGTCATCGACGCCGGCCATGATGCGCAGCAGCGACGACTTGCCCGAACCGTTGGGGCCGATGACGCCGATCTTGGCGCCCGGGTAGAAGGCAAGGGTGATGTCCTTGAGCACCTCTCGGTCGGGAGGGTGGAAGCGGCTCACCTTGTGCATGGTGAAGATGAACTGGGCGGTGCTCATAACGCCGGGGAGGCTACCGGCCTTCGCTGTGGTCTCCGGACGGGTCGTCGGACGGGTCTCCCGACCGGCTCGGCCGGCGGCCTCCGAACCGGGTTGCCGCTGCCGATAACCTCCCGCCTGTGAGCGAAAAGAGCGGAGTCCCGCAGGCCGTCGGGCCCAACGAATGGCTCGTCGACGAGATGTACGAGCAGTTCCTCGCCGACCGCAACTCGGTCAGCCAGGCATGGCAGGAGTTCTTCGCCGATTACCGCTCGCCCCTGGACGGCACGATCGCACCGGCGGCGGCGTCCGCCCCCCCGACGGCCGCCGCGCCCACCCCTGCCCCAGCCCCGGTCCCGGCACCCTCGAGTTCGGAGCCGGCTGCCCCGGCGGTGGCCCCGCCCTCGCCGGAGGGTCAATTGCTCAAGGGGGCCGCAGCCCGGATCGCCACCAACATGATGGCCAGCCTGGGGGTGCCCACCGCCACCAGCTTCCGTGAGGTTCCGGCCAAGTTGCTGGAGGTGAACCGCCGCGTCATCAACGGCTACCTGGGCCGGACCCGGGGCGGAAAGGTGAGCTTCACCCACCTGTTGGGCTACGCGGTGGTGCGTGCCATCGCCGACACCGTGCCCGTGATGAACTCCACCTTCCAGGAAGGACCCGACGGCAAGGGCTACGTGACTCATCACGACCGGGTGAACCTGGGCATCGCCGTGGATGTGTCCAACCCCGACGGTTCCCGCACCCTCATGGTGCCGGTGATCCGGGAGGCCGACCGCATGGATTTCCGGGGCTTCTGGGGATCGTATGAGGATCTCATCCGCAAGGTCCGCACCAAGAAGCTGGGGGCCGACGACCTCGCGGGAGCCACGGTCACGCTCACCAACCCCGGCACCATCGGCACCAAGCAGTCGGTGCCCCGGCTGATGCCCGGCCAGGGCCTCATCGTCGGTGTCGGATCCATCGAGGTGCCCGCTGCCTACGAGGGCGCCGACCCCGCAGCGCTGGCTGATCTCGGCGTGTCCAAGGTGATCACCATCACCTCCACCTACGACCACCGCATCATCCAGGGTGCGGAGTCGGGGCTGTTGCTCAAGCGGGTGCACGAGTTGCTGTTGGGCGCAGATGGGTTCTACGACGGCATCTTCCGCAGCCTGGGTGTGCCCTACGAGGCGGTGCAATGGCGTCGCGACACCAACCCGGTGAACCGCGAGGAGGCCATGCTGGCCAAGCAGATGGCGGTGGACACCCTCATCCGCGTCTACCGGGTGCGGGGTCACCTCATCGCCGACCTTGACCCGCTGGCCTGGACCGAGCCGCACATGAAGTCCGAGTTGGATCCGCTCACCTACGGCTTGACCATCTGGGATCTCGACCGGGAATTCCTGACGAACAACCTGGCCGGGCGCGACCGCATGGTGTTGGGCGATGTCCTCAAGGTGTTGCGCGACGCCTACTGCCGCACCATCGGCATCGAGTACATGCACATCCAGGAACTGGCCGAGCAACGCTGGATCCAGCAGCGAGTGGAAGGAGCACCCAGCGACCTGCCCAGCGAAGACCAGCACCACATCCTCACCCGGCTCAACGCGGCCGAAGCCTTCGAGACGTTCCTGGCCACCAAGTACGTGGGTCAGAAGCGCTTCGGGCTGCAGGGGGCGGAGTCGACCATCCC
The DNA here is from genome assembly GCA_031376015.1 of Acidimicrobiia bacterium. GTDB lineage: Bacteria > Actinomycetota > Acidimicrobiia > Acidimicrobiales > JACDCH01 > JANMIX01. Next base: position 5,177 of record JANMIX010000539.1, read on the forward strand.
CGTGCTCGACGCGCTCCTGGAGTCGGCCGCGGATGCGGAACTGGACGGCGTGGTGATGGGCATGGCCCATCGGGGACGGCTCAACGTGCTGGCCAACATCGTGGGCAAGAGCTACGACCAGATCTTCAAGGAGTTCGAGGGCGGCATCGATCCGGAGTCGACCCAGGGCTCGGGTGACGTGAAGTACCACCTCGGTCAGAGCGGCAAGTTCGTGGCCCGCAGTGGCAAGGAGATCGGGGTCGAGTTGTCGGCCAACCCCAGCCATCTCGAGACGGTCGACCCGGTGGTGGTGGGCATGGCCCGAGCCCGGCAGGACCTGATCAACGAGCCCGGCTCTCATTCGGTGATCCCGATCCTGGTGCACGGCGACGCCGCCTTCGCGGGCCAGGGCGTGGTGGCCGAG
>JANMIX010000559.1:0-5457 GCA_031376015.1 Acidimicrobiia bacterium
ATCGACCCGATGATGAAGCCTCCCCTCCTGGAACTGCTCAGCCACACCGCGGGCTCGCCCCAGCTCATCTTCCTCACCGACGACGAGGACGTTGCCTCCTGGGCCCGCCTGGAGGCCCTCACCGGCGCCCTCTCGGTGATCGAAGCTGCCTCCGAGCTGGACCTGCCCTCGGTCAAGGTCGGCTCCACGGGCGCTCACCGCATCTGAGGTCACCTCGAACCGGCGGCGCTTCCTCCAGGTACTGGTCGCCCGGTGATTGGCCGTAGCCTGCGCCGTCGATGCAGGTTCGTCTGGCCACCCTCGAAGATGCCGAGGCCATCCGCTCGATCTACAACGTGGAGGTCACCGGCTCGACGGTGACGTTCGATCTGGTGCCGCGCACGTTGGAGGAGCAGCGCAACTGGCTCACCGCTCGCTCCGGCGCCCACGCCGTGCTGGTCGCCACTGACGACGCCGGCGAAACCGTGGGCTTCGCCTCCCTGTCGCCCTACCGAGATCGCCCTGCCTATGCCACCACGGTGGAGGACTCGGTGTACGTGCACGAGGACCACCGGGGCCGCGGCGTGGGCCGGCTGCTGCTGTCCGAGTTGGTGGCGGTGGCCAGCGTCCACGGTTTCCATGCGGTGATGGCCCGCATCGTGGGCGGCCACGATGCCAGCATCGCCCTGCACCGCGACATCGTCTTCGAGATCGTGGGGACCGAGCGCGAGGTGGGTCGCAAGTTCGGCCGCTGGCTCGACGTGGTGCTCATGCAGCGCCTCCTCTGAGGCACGCCCGCGCATCGACGGCGTCGCGGGCTTCTCAGACCGGGGCGACGGGCTCGCCGGCCGGCGGGGGTTCGTCGGGCTGCAGGAAACGACCGACGATCGGAAGCTCCCAGAACGACTCGGCCTTGGCGATGGCGAAAGCGGCCGGCACGAACCCCTCGAGGGAGTCGTAGACCCCGTACCGCGGGCGCCACTCGGGTTCGAACTTGGCGTTGTACTTCCACAGCGATTCGATCTGCATCGAATCGCTCAGCCAGCCGAGCACCCGGCGTTGGGCCCGCTGGCCCAGGCCGGCGGGCTCCTCGGACAGCACCGAGCGCATCACCGCGAAGTTGAGACCCAACCGGGCAAAGCCCGCATCACGCAGGTACTCGATGGTGCGGACCACAACGAAGTCGGTCAGGCCGTTGGGGTGGTCCTCGGCCTCGGATCGGCGCATCAGGTCCAACGAGTAGCCGCCGATCCCGGCGGCCGGTACGTACTGGCAGAAGGCGGCGGCAGCGCCGTGCGGACCGCGGCAGATGGCCAGCAGCAGACCGGTGTCTCGTGCTTCGAACACCCGGCCCAGCGTCATCGAGAAGCCCCGCTCCACCTCCCCGCGCCGGCTCTCGGTCATGAGCGCCCGCAGTTCGGCCCGGATCGAATCGCTCAGGCTCGACGGATCTCGGAACTCGATCGTGTAGCCGTACTTGGCGATGCGGTTCACCGCCTGGCGGAGGCCCTTCTTCTTGCCGCCCTCGAGCGAGAAGGTCCGGCAATCCACGATGGCCTCGTCGCCGATGTACAGGTCGTGCAGACCGGCGCGACGGTAGATGGGCAACCAGTCTTCCGCCGCGGCCATGACCGCGATGTTCCAGGCTCGCTCCGAGGCGAACTGCTGGAACTCCTGGAGGACCTCCGCCCGCTGCGACACCGGTCCGATGGGGTCAGGCGAGATCAGGCAGACGCCGTTGTGGACCGCGTAGGCCACCATCGAGTCGAGGTGGTACCAGCGCTCCTTGTCGTCGCGCAGAGCGAAGTAGGCCAGGGTGTCGCCACCGTGGCGCGCAACGATCGAGCGGGCCCGTAGGAACTCCTCGGTGGCGCCCGGCGTGCGCAGACGAAGGACCGGCCGGAACAGCAGCCAGCCGGCGAACACGGCCAGCGTGAGGCCCACTCCGCCGAGGGCCGGAGTCAGAAAGTGCTCGCGGCGGGCCGGGATGTCGATGGTGGACAGCCCCACCAGCCGTTCGGCACAGGCGAGAAAGGCGTCGCGCACCGACATGTGGGAACCGTCGGGCAACCACAGCGCGGTGATCGTCCCCATCACCAGCGCCAGCGCGCCACCGGTCGCCACCGCCGCTGCCGCCCGGCTGATCGAGGCTCGGTCGGCGGGTGCCGTGAATGCTTCCCGGTGCACCAGGAGGTACCCGAGCACGGCGGCGGCCACTAGCGCTTCTTCGACATCGAGGCCCTTGACCAGATGCAGCACCACCGAAAGTGACATGAGCCCGACCGCCAGCGTCCAGGCATGGCGTTGCCCCTTACGGACCCCTCGACCCAACAACAACAGACCGATGCCCGCCGCGCTGGTGAGGAACGAGGCGGTCTGGGGTGCCTCCACCGGCAAGGCATCGAGCAACAGACGCAGCCGGGGTCGCGCCGGCGGGATCAAGGCGGAGACGAGGTTGAGCAGACCGACCACGGCGATCAGCGCGGCCGCCACCCGACGGGCGTGATTGCGCCGCGCCGCACGGGTGGGGCCGGTGATCGCGGTGGCGGGCAGCGAGGTTGGCACGACGTGAGGAGAGTACCGACATGGCCCCTCCGACCCCCGACAGCGGGCGCATCCGCCCCGATGCCACCAATCGGGCAACCCATGTATTACAGTTCCATGACGAATGCGAGTGAAACGTTTTCTCTCCGTGCTCGTGGCCGTCCTCGCCCTGCTCGCCAGCTTGGTCGGAGCGGCCCACGCCACCTCCTCCCAGGATCCCCGGGCCGAGCGGGAGCAGGTGCGGCGTCAGCGCGCTCAGGCTGCCGCCCAGGTGAATGCGCTGCGATCCGATGCCTCCACGGTGCGCGCTGCGCTGCGCGACCTCCAAGCCTCGGTCACGGGCGAGGAGGCGGCCTACGCCGACGCCAGCCGAGCCGCGGCCCAGGCCAGTGCCCTGGCCGAACAGGCCCGACGGGAGGCCGAAGCGGCCGCCGCCCGGCAGGCCACGCTGGACGCCGAACTGCACCGTGAGGCGATCAACCTCTACATCCAGGGCGACAACGTCGACACCGGCTCGACCATCGGCGATACCGAGCCGACCAACGAGGTGACCCGGGCGACGCTGTACCGGTTCTCCATCGGACGCTCTCAGGACCTGCTCGATCGCCTCCGTTCCGCCACCGAGGATCTGGAGCGAGCCCGCGCCACCGCTGCCAGCCAGGCAGCCACCGCCGAGGCCGCCCGCCAAGATGCCGCGTCGCGGGTGGGTTCGGTACGAGCCGCCCGGGACCAGCAGGCTGCCTATGCCGCCCAGGTGGAATCCCGCCTGGACCGGCGCCTGTCCGAAGCGGCCGCGCTGGCCGGCCTCGACTCGAAGCTCTCGGCGCAGATCGCCGCCCAGGAAGCGGCGCTGGCGGCGGCGGTCTCGGGCTACAGCGGGGGGATGGCACCCTCGCCGGGCGGGCCGGTGTCCTTGACGACGGTGCGGGGCATCACCGTGGCCACCTCCATCGCCGGACAACTGCAGAACCTGCTGTCGGCATCGGACGGTGCGGGGCTGGCGCTCTCGGGGTCGGGCTACCGCAGTTCCGCCACGCAGGCTGCGCTGCGGCGCCAGCACGGCTGCCCCAATCCCTCCTCGCCGCCCTCGGCCTGCCGGCCACCCACCGCCCGGCCCGGCACCTCGATGCACGAACGGGGTCTGGCCATCGACTTCCGAAGTGGCGGCGCCATGATCACCTCCCGCAACAGCGCCGCCTACCAGTGGTTGTCGGCGAACGCGTCCCGCTACGGGCTCTACAACTTGCCGAGCGAACCCTGGCACTGGTCGACGACCGGCGACTGACGCGACATCGGGGCCCCGAAGGGCCCCGATGTCCTGCATGTGGGCCCGGAAGGATTCGAACCTCCGTAGCCGAAGCGACTGGTTTACAGCCAGTTCCCTTTGTCCACTCGGGCACGGACCCGCAGGGTCGATGACGATAGCTTCTTTGCATGCCCAGTTTCGATGTGGTCTCCGAGGTGGACTCCCAAGAGCTCCGCAATGCCGTCGATCAGGCCCGCCGAGAGGTGTCGACCCGCTTCGATTTCAAGAACACCGACACGACCCTGGAGCTCACCGACACCGAGCTGGTGTTGCGTTCCGCCACCGAGGATCGGCTGGCCGCGCTGCGGCAAGTGCTGGAGGAGAAGCTGGTGCGACGGTCGGTGTCGCTGAAGTCGCTCGACTACGGCAAGGTCGAGGAAGCTTCCGGGGGCACCGCCCGCCAGCACGTCAAGATCGTTGCCGGTATCGACTCCGACAAGGCCCGCGAGCTGAACCGGGTCATCAAGGATCTCGGCCTGAAAGGCATCCAGTCCCAGACCCAGGGTGACCAGGTCAGGGTCACCGGCAAGAAGCGCGACGACCTCCAGGCGGTGATCACGGCGCTGAAGGAGCGAGATCTGGGGATCCCGCTCCAGTTCAACAACTTCCGCGACTGAGGCTCAGTCCGCCCACTCCCGGTTGCGCAGGCGGGCAACCCGGTCCTCGGTGGGTGGGTGGCTCCGATACAGGTTGGCGAACTGCACCTGGCGACCCGAGAACGGGTTGATGATGTAGGCGGTGGCGTGGGCGGGATCGATGTCCATCGGCACCTGCCGTGCGTAGCCCTCGATCTTCTGCAGGGCGCTGGCAAGGGGTTCCCCGTCGCCGATGAGGCGGGCACCGGACCGGTCGGCTTCGTACTCCCGGCTGCGAGACAGCGCCATCTGCAACAGGCCGGCGGCCATCGGTGCAAGGATCGACATCGCCAGCAGACCGAAGACGTTGTTGTCTCGGTCGCGATCGTCGCCGCCGCCTCCGAACATGGCACCGAACATGGCCATGCGGGCGATGAAGGTGATGCCCATGGCCACCGAGGCGGCCACCGAACCGATGAGGATGTCGCGGTTGCCGACGTGGCTGATCTCATGCGCGAGCACTCCCCGAAGTTCGGTCCAGTCGAGGACCTGCAGGATCCCCTGCGTCACCGCCACGGCGGCGTGGTCAGGGCTGCGCCCAGTGGCGAACGCGTTGGGTTGTGCCTCCGGGCTCACGTACAGCTTCGGCATGGGCATACCCGCCCGCTGCGTGAGTTCACGCACGATGGCGTAGTACTCGGGCATCTCCGCTTCGGTGACCGGCACGGCCCGGGCGGCCTTGATGGCGATGGTGTCGCTGAACCAGTACGACCCGCCCACCATCACCAGACCGAGGGCGAGGCCGACGATGGCGCCGCCCTGGCCGAAAAGACTGCCGATCAACACCATGAGCCCACCGAGGCCGGCGAGCAGCACGTAGGTCTTGGCAGTGTTGGAGTTCATCTCTCTGTTCCCTCGATGCGTCCCGGCGGGACGCTCCGCCACAAACGGTAGCCACGACAGCCGGGAACTCGCGTCGCGGGACCTGTGAGGTTCCTGTGAACTCAGATCCACTGCCGCCGGCGGAAGTAGATGAGCTGGCCGACGGTCGAG
>JANMIX010000560.1:0-17331 GCA_031376015.1 Acidimicrobiia bacterium
CCATCACTCGCAGGTTGGCCAGCTTGGCCGCCATGGCCGCTGCCTCTGGGTCGCCGTCGGCGTGCGTCACCCCCAACAGCACGCACAGCCCGGGCCCGATGCGCCCGACCTCCTTGTCGCCCACGGTGACCGTCGCCTCCCGCACCCGCTGCACGACCGCCCGCATGCCTGCATTCTCGCGGGCCGCGCGCGTCGCGCTCATCGAGTGCCCATCGAGTGCTCTCTTCTGGCGCCAGACTGCGACGATGCTGAGGATGCGGGCCGGGTCCGCCACCGCGGAGGTCGACCCGCAGGGCGGAATGCTCCGCCGCCTGCGCGTCGGCGACACCGACCTGCTCCGCACCCCGGCCGACGACGCCGCCCATCACGGCTGCTTCGTGATGGCCCCGTGGGCGGGACGCACCGCCTTCGGCGCCTTCACCTTCGAAGGCGTCAGCCATCACCTGCCGATCAACATGGCACCGCACGCCATTCACGGCACCGTGCGCGATCGGACATGGGTGGTCGAGCGGGCCGACCCACTGCGGGTCGAGCTGTCCTGCGACCTCGGGCCCCGCTGGCCGTTCCGAGGCTGGGCCCAGCAGCGGCTCACGCTCTTCGCCGACCACCTCGACTGGGAAGTGTCGGTGCACAGCGGCGGTGAGGAGTTCCCCGCCTCGCTGGGCTGGCATCCGTGGTTCCGCCGGCACCTACATCCCGGCGGGCCGCCCGGGAACGCGCCGGCGCCGTCGCAACGGATCCTGCGCCGAGACGCCGACCATCTCGCCACCCGCGAGGTGGTGCCCGTCGGGCCCGGCCCCTGGGACGACTGTTTCGTCGACCTCGACGCGCCGCTGGAGGTCCTCTGGGGCGACGCCGCCGTGAGGATCGAGCACGACTGCCCGGTGGCGATCGTGTTCGACGAGCTGGCGGACACGTTCTGCATCGAGCCCCAGACGGCGCCGCCCGATGCCCTGAATCGGGGTGACGCCTCCGTCGTCGGGCCCAACCGACCGCTGCGGGCCAGGTGCAGTTGGCACTGGACGCTCCCGACCCCGGCAGACTTGCCAAACTGACGTCATGCACATCGCCGCCATCCACCGCTACCCGGTGAAGTCGCTGCAGGGGGAGGCGGTCACGGCCGCCGCTCTGGGTCCAGAAGGCCTGGCCGGCGACCGCGAGTGGGGCATCGTCGAGGTCGACTCGGGCACGCTGCTGACCGCCAAGCGGTGGGGTCAGTTGCTGGACGCGGCGGCCACCCGGGATGACCGCACCGACACGGTCACCGTCACCCTGCCCACCGGCGCGTCGTTCACCGCCGGCGACGAGGCCCTCGACGCCGCGCTGAGCGCCTGGCTGGGCACGTCCGTGGCGTTGCGCCGATCACCGGCAACCGCATCCCCGTACGAGTTGCTCACGGACCCCGTCGACGAGGACTCCGAAGTGTGGGCCTTCGCAACCCCGGCGGGCTCCTTCGTCGACCTGGCGCACCTCTTGGTGATGACCGACGCGAGCCTGGCGGCCATCGCCGCCGCCGGCCCGTCGGGCACCAACTGGTCCGTCCACCGGTTCCGGCCGGGCGTGCTCGTCGCCACCGACGAGACCGGCTTCGTGGAAGACGCCTGGGTGGGCCGCACCGTGCACCTGGGGGAGGCCACAGTGGAGCCGTTCATGGCGTGCCCCCGCTGTTCGATGCCGCCGAGGGCGCAGGTCGCTCACGGCTTCGGCCGGGATGCCGCGGTGGCGGCGGTGCTCCGCGACCACCACCAGAACAATCTTGGGGTCTACGCGTCGGTCACCGCCCCCGGGAACCTGGCGGTGGGCGACCCGGTGGTTCTGGCGTAGCTGCGACCCGCTGACCTGCGCCGTCGTCCGGCTCGTCGCTCAGAGTGACCAAATACTGACGTTGCGTCCAGGGTCGCTTTGACCGATAGGCCGTCGAGCGGTCACGCTTTCCCGATGCAACAGGGGGACCGCCCGCTCCGAATCGCGCTGCTCTCCTACCGTGGTAAGCCCCACGTCGGGGGCCAGGGCGTCTACACACGACATCTCGCCAAGGCCATGACCGACATGGGACATCACGTCGAGGTGCTGGGCGGTCAGCCCTACCCCGTGCTCGACGAGAACATCCCGATGGTCCAGTTGCCCAGCCTGGACATCTACAACGACTACTTCCCGATGCGGATGCCGGGGATCTGGGAGCTCAAGCACTGGACGGACTTCCTGGAGGTCACCGCCTTCTCGGCCGGCCAGTTCCCCGAACCGTTCGCCTTCTCCATGCGGGCCTGGGATCACCTCCGCCACCGCGCCGAGGAGTTCGACATCGTCCACGACAATCAGTGCATGGGCTACGGGATCCTGCTGATCGACCGCCAGATCCCCGTGCTGGGCACCATCCACCACCCCATCACCGTCGATCGCCGGCTCGAGATCGAACACGCCGAGGGCTGGTACAAGAAGCTCACCCTGCACCGCTGGTACTCCTTCACCACCATGCAGTCGCGCGTCGCAGGCCGGCTCAAGCGCATCGTCACCGTGTCGGAGAACTCCTTCAAGGACATCGTGGTCGACCACGGGGTGAACCCCGACAACATGGCCATCGTCCCCGTGGGCGTGGACGTCGAACTGTTCCGGCCCCTGCCCGAGGTCACCCCCATCCCCGGACGGCTCGTCACCACCGCCTCGGCCGATGTGACCATGAAGGGCCTGAAGTACCTGCTCGAGGCTCTGGCCAAGTTGCGCACCGAGCGCGACGACCTGCACCTGGTGGTCATCGGCAAGCGCAAGCCGGGCGGCGCCTCCGATGCCGCCATCCGTGAGCTGGGCCTGGAGGACCACGTCGAGTTCGTGACCGGTGTGGCCGAGGAGCGCATCATCGAGCTCTACTCGGAGGCACAGCTGGCCGTGGTCCCCTCGCTGTACGAAGGGTTCTCGCTGCCTGCCATCGAGGCGATGGCCTGCGGCGTGCCCCTGGTGGCCACCACCGGCGGCGCCATCCCCGAGGTGGTCGGCAAGGACGGCGACACCGCGTTGCTGGTGGAACCCGGCAACGCTGAGGCCCTCGCCGCCCGCCTCCGTGATGCCCTCAACACCCCGAGCCTGCGCCAGACCGTCGGGGCCCGGGGCCGCCAGCGCATCATCGACAACTGGTCATGGCGGCACACAGCGGAAAAGACGATCGAGCAGTACCGAATCCGCCTCGAACTCGAAGGCAAGTAGGCTCCTCAACTTGCTCACGGTCCGTTACGACTGGCTCGGCATCCAGCCGGGCGACCGGGTCCTCGATCTCGGCTGCGGATTCGGACGTCACGCGTTCGCCTCGCTGCGCCACGGCGCCCGGGTGGTGGCCTGCGACTTCAGCCTGGCCGAACTCAAGGACGTGACCGGCATGTTCGCCGCCATCCTCGACGACGAAGCAGCCACCCTGCCGGCGCCGGCCTGGGGAGCCTGCGTGAACGGCGATGGCACCAAGTTGCCCTTCGCCGACAACACCTTCGACCGCATCATCGCCAGCGAAGTGCTCGAGCACATCCCCGACGACGAGGCCGCCTTCGCCGAACTGGCCCGCGTCCTTCGCCCCGGGGGCACCCTGGCCATCACCGTGCCCGCCTGGCTGTCGGAGAAGGTGTGCTGGGCCCTCACCGAGGAGTACCACGCCCCCTTCGTGGAGGGCGGCCACGTGCGCCTCTACTCCGAGCCGGAACTGCGGGCCAAGCTGCGCGCCGCAGGCATGCGCCCCGGCGGCGCCCACCATGCGCACAGCCTGCACGCCCCCTACTGGTGGCTGCGCTGCGCGGTGGGCCCGACCAACGACGAGCACCCGCTGGTGAAGGCGTACCACCAGGTGCTCCTGTGGGACATCACCGGGCGCCGGCCCATGGCCACCGTGACAAAACTGCTGGATCGGTTGGCCAACCCGATCATCGGCAAGTCCATCGTCGTCTACGCAACCAAGCCGGAGGAACAAGCATGACGGGGTTCCTGCGCGACGTCCCCGGCGTCGTGAGTGCTGCACAACTTGAAGAGACCGTGGCGGGCATCGCCGAGTGGCAGTTGACCTCGGGCATGGTCCCGTGGTTCCCCGGCGGTCACGCCGACCCGTGGAACCACGTGGAGGCAGCCATGGCCCTCGCCCTCGGGGGCCATCGGGGTGCGGCCGAGCGAGCGTACGAGTGGCTCGTCGGCCTGCAGCGGACCGACGGTGCCTGGCACCAGTACTACCTCGACGGCACCGTCGAACAGGACAAACTCGACGCCAACGTGTGCGCCTATGTCGCCGCCGGCGTGTGGCACCACTGGCTGCTCACCACCGATCGCGGCTTCGCCGAGACCATGTGGCCGGTGGTCGAGCGTGCCATCGACTTCGTCCTCGAACTGCAGACCCCGCGCGGCGAGGTCATCTGGGCCCGCCACGCCGATGGCACCCCGTGGTCGTTCGCGTTGCTGACCGGCTCCTCGTCGATCTGCCATTCCCTGCGTTGCGCCATCGCACTCGCCGAACTGCTGGGCCACGAGCGGCCCGACTGGGAACTCTCGGCCGCCGCACTGGCCCACACCATCGCCTACGAGCCCGAGGCGTTCGCGCCCAAGCACCGCTGGGCCATGGACTGGTACTACCCGGTGCTCACCGGTGTGGTGGACGGCGAAGCCGGTCGGGCCCGGCTGGAGGAGCGCTACGACACCTTCATCATGGATGGCCGAGGCGTGCGCTGCGTGTCGGATCGGCCGTGGATCACCGTGGCCGAGACGTGCGAGTGTGCGCTGGCGCACCTGGCGGTGGATGAGCGTGAACGGGCCGAGACGCTGTTCTCCTGGACGACCCAGTTCCGCCACGAGGACGGGCGGTACTGGACCGGCACGGTGTTCCCCGACGTCGCCCGCTTCCCCGCCGGCGAGCGGTCCACCTACACGGCCGCGTCGGTGGTGCTCACCGCCGATGCCATCGCCGAGGGCTCACCGGCCTCGGGGCTGTTCACCGACGAACGGCTGCTGCCGCCCCTCATCGACACCAGCGAGGCGGTCGGCGACCGCGACTGATCGACGGCTCAGCGGGAGCTGCGGCTGCGCTTCCGGGCATACATGGCCGCATCGGCACGCTGCAGCAGCGTGTCGGAGTCCGTGGCGCCACCGATGGTGCTGATCGCAAATCCGGCGCTCGCGGCGACGGCGACGGTGACCCCGTTGGACAACAGCATCGGCTCGGCGAACTCCGCCTCGATACGACCAACGAGCGTTTCCAGCCCCTCCACGGTGGCCCCCTCCAGGAGGACCACGAACTCGTCGCCGCTCACACGTGCTGCGGTGTCCGACGCGCGCAACAACAACCGCAGGCGCTCGGCCAGCAACACCAGCACCTCATCCCCCGCGGCGTGACCCTGCAGGTCGTTGACCAGCTTGAAGCCATCCACGTCGCAGAAGATGACCCCCACCGACTCGCCGCGGCGCCGGGCCACCTCGAGACCATGATCGAGACGGTCCCGCAGTAGCGCCCGGTTCGGCAGACCTGTCAGGGAGTCGTGGCTGGCCAGGTACTCGAGCCGGGTCTTGGCCGCGGCCAGATCCGAGACGTCCACGATGGTGGCCACCAAGCCCCGAACCACCGCATCGTCGCGCAAGTTCACCACGGTCACCTTCACCGGCAGGGACCGATGGCCGGCACGGACCTGCAGGCGCATCTCGAATGAACGGGTGCCCTCCGTGGAGGATGCCAGCGCCAGTTCCGCCGCCACCGCGGCGGCGTCGGAGGACTGGGCGAGGGACGGCAGTCGCCGCCCCAACAACTCCTCGATGTCGACCCCCAGCATCGTGGTCAGCGCCCTCGACGCCCCCCGGAGCGCCCCGTCGGGGTCGAGCACCAGCGTGGCAGTGGGCGAATGGTCGAGCACCAACTGCAGGAGCTCACGATCGCCGGCGGCGACCTGCCACATGCCCCGCTGCGTCAGATCCCGCAAGACCAGCACGAGCGACTCGACCCCGGGCGTGTCGAAGCAGGCACGACCGCGGACCTCGAAACGCCGGTACTCGCCTGAGTTCATCCGGAGCCGCACCTCGAGGGGGGTGCCGACATCCTTCTCCACCACCGATTCGATGCTGAGCAGGGCCTCGGTCAGGTCGTCGGGATGGATCAGCGCGGCGACGGAGCGGCCCAGGAGTTCCTCCGGGCTGATCCCGAACAACTCACTGGCCGCTGGGTTCGCCCACACCAGACGGGCCCCGGCGTCAACTGCCACCACTGGGTCTGGGAGCGCGTCGAGCAGCGCAACGCGATCGACGCCGTCGGGTGGCATGGCACGTCACATCGGACGCACCGGCCCGAAACTGAGCCGACGTTCAGGATTCCCGACGGCGCAATACGCGAAGCGAACCGACGGCGCGAACCTCCTCGAAAAGTCCACTGGCCAGCGCCGGGAGGTAGATCTGCTCGTACGGCGGCCGGCCGCCTTCGGCCGGATCGGGGAAGACATCATGGATGCACAGGACCCCGCCCGGCACCACATGGGGAGTCCAGGTGCGGTAGTCGAGTGCAGCTGGTTCTTCGCCGTGTCCGCCGTCGATGAACAGCAGTGCGAGCGGGATGCTCCAGAACCGCCCGAGCGTGGGCGAATCGCCCACCAGCGCAACCACGGACGGTTCCAACCGGGCGTCGAACACCGTGCGGCGGAACAGCGGGAGCGTGTCCATGCGGCCCACGGCAGGGTCCACGAGGTCGGGCTCGTGCCATTCCCAACCCGCCTGGTTCTCCTCCGACCCCCGGTGGTGATCGAGGGCGAACAGGATCGTGTCGCGCTCGCGGGCGGCCGCGCCCAGGTAGAGCGTGGACTTGCCGCAGTAGGAGCCGACCTCGAGCAGCGGTCCGTCGATAGTGAGTCCGGCGGCGGCCTCGTAGAGGGCGAGACCCTCGTCGGGGGGCATGAAGCCCCTGGCCGCCTCGGCGGCGGCCCGAAGGACGGGGTCGAGGCTCACCAGGTGTCGTGGTGCACGATGGGGGCGAGGTCGCGGCGCGGTCCCGGCTTGAAGTCAGTGCCACCCAGCACGTGGGCCACGGGGATGAGCGCGCCCTGGCTGATCTTCTCGAAGGGGATGCCGAGCAGGTCGGCGGCTTCCTGTTCGTGCATGAGGTGCAAGGTCGTCCACGAGGTGCCCAGCCCCCTGGCCCGGGCGGCGAGACAGAAGCTCCAGGCGGCCGGCAGCAGCGAACCCCAGAAGCTGGCCGTGACGAAGCCGGGCATGTTGTCGACCCGGCCGTCGATGCAGGGCACCACGAGCACGGGCGCCTTGGCCATGTTGTCGGCCAGGTAGCGCGCCGAGTTGTACACGCGCTGCTGGGTGGCGTCGTTGCGGGCATCCCCGGTGGTGAGGTTGGCCGCGTTCATGGGCATCTTCTCGTAGACATCGAACGCCTTGCGGTACAGCTCGCCCAGCCCGGCCCGCTTCGCCTCGTCCCGCACCACCACGAAATGCCAGCCCTGGGCATTGGAGCCGGTGGGCGCCTGCGTGGCCATCTCCAGGCACTCCTCGATCAGGTGGTCCTCCACCGGCCGATCGAAGTCGAGACGCTTGCGGACCGCTCGCGTGGTGGAGAGGAGTTCATCGGGACCGAGGGGCAACAGCGGAGGCATCCCGGGAGTCTGTCACCGGCGACGCCGCCGGGCCGCACCACCGGATCCGGTCCGATGGCGCAAGGGACGTCAGCTCAGGGCGTTGGCCCGCACCACCTCGGCCAGCCAGCGAGCCGACGCCTTGGGCCGGCGCTCGAAGGTGGCCCGATCGCATTCGGCGAGGCCGAAACGCGGCCCGTAACCGAAGGCCCATTCGAAGTTGTCGAGCAGAGACCAGTACGTGTAGCCGCGCACGTCGATGCCATCGGCGATGCAGTCGAGGACCCCGTCGAGCGCCTGGCGCACGTAGTCCACCCGCTGGGTGTCGTCGTCGGTGCCGATGCCGTTCTCGGTCACCCACAGCGGCACCCGCCCGCCGGTGTAGGCCCACGCCCGGCGCAGCGTGGCCTCCAGTGCCCGGGGCCAGAACTCGTACCCCATCGGCAGCACAGACACGCCCTCTTCGGCGCCGAGGGGTCCGGCGGCACCGATGCGATCACGGGTGTAGGTCTGGACGCCGAGGAAGTCGTCGCCTTCGGTGGCGTCGAGGAACACGTCCTCCATGCCGGCGCGGATCCGGTCACGCCGGGCCACGGCCGTCTCGTCGTCGGCGGGGAAGGGCTGGTAGTCGGCCATCGACAGTGTCATGCCCGCCGGTGTCCCCGGTGCCGACGCCCGGATGGCGGCGATGGCCTTTCGGTGGGCGTCGCAGAAGACGGCGTTCACCTGGCGCCGCAGGTTTCGGTCGCGCAATCCGGGGGGGAACACGCCGGTCAGGTAACCGTGGATGGCCACGAGGTTGGGCTCGTTGATGGTGCATGCCCGCCGCAGCACGGGCGCCAGCCGGGCTGCGGCCCGGGCGCAGAACTCGGCGAAGTGGTCGGCGGTGAGGGGATTGGCCCATCCACCCTGGGCGGCCAACCAGCGCGGGGTCGTGAAGTGGTGAAACGTGATGACCGGTTCGATGCCCCGCTCCAACAGCGCCTCACCGATCCGCAGGTAGTGATCGATGGCGGCGGTCGACCACTCGCCTTCCTCCGGCTCGATGCGGCTCCACTCGATCGAGTAGCGATAGTTGGTGAGGCCGAGCTCGGCGCACAGGCTGACATCCTGTTCCCACCGGTGCCACGAATCGCAGGCATCGCCGGAGGGTTCGACGCAACCCGAGCCCGCGGCGTGTTCCCACTGCCACCAGTCGTTGTTCCAGTTGGCACCCTCGATCTGGTGTGCCGCGGTCGCCGTGCCCCATCCGAACCCACCCGGGAATGCTCGCCCCATGGCCGCGAACAGTACGCGACGGATCGACCAAGATGAGCCCGTGCCCCAGGACACCGTCGATGATCTCGTCCGCCTCCTCGACCTCGAGCGCATCGAGGTCAACATCTTCCGTGGCGTGAGTCCCCAGGTAGACCAGCAACGCGTCTTCGGGGGCCAGGTGGCGGGCCAGGCCTTGGTGGCAGCGGGTCGCACTGTGGAGCCGGGCCGGCGCGTGCACTCGTTGCACGCCTACTTCCTCCGTCCCGGCGACCCAGCCGTGCCGCTGGTCTACGAGGTGGACCGCACCCGTGACGGACGGTCGTTCACCACCCGGCGCGTCGTGGCCATCCAGCACGGCCGGCCCATCTTCACCCTCTCGGCCAGCTTCCATGTGAGCGAGGCGGGCCTCGATCACCAGTCGACCATGCCGGATGTGCCCGCCCCCGAGACCTTGGCGACGTTCAAGGACCGATGGGCGCCCTACGCCGAGAAGTTGGGGGAGTGGTACACCCGGCCGCGCCCCATCGACTCCCGACACTGCGACTGGACGGTGGAGGACCGCACGCGACCGCTGCCGCCCTACCAGCGGGTGTGGTTCCGCGCCGACGGGACGCTGCCGGATGACCCCATCCTGCATGCCTGCGTCGCCACCTACGCCTCGGACATGACCCTGCTCGACACCGCCCTGCTGCCGCACGGGAACCGCTGGGACGACGACCGGGGCCAGATGGCCAGCCTCGACCATGCGATGTGGTTCCACCGACCGTTCCGGGCCGATGAGTGGCTGCTGTACGACCAGGAGACCCCGTCGGCCTCGAATGCGCTGGGGCTGGCCCGGGGAGTGATGTATGCCCAGGACGGCCACCTCGCGGTGACGGTGGTGCAGGAGGGACTCTTGCGCCCTCCCCCGCCCGCCTGAAGACTCGTGCTTCGCGCCCCTAGGGGTGGAACGGCTCGGTGGCGTCCCACGCTTCGTCGACCAGTTCGAGGGGGTCGAAGGGTTTCTGCAGGAACCGATCGGCACCGAGTCGCATGGCGGTGTCCTCGGTCTCGCCGTCGCCCCGGGCGGTGAGCATGATGATCCCGCAACTCGAATTGCCATCGTCCCCGCGCAACTGGCCGAGGACCTCCAGCCCGTCGGCGCCCGGCATCATCACGTCCAGCACGATCAGGTGCGGCGAGCAGCGCGCGAACTCGGCCATGGCCGCTTCCGCGTCGCCTGCGGCCACCACCTCCCATCCATCCAGTTCGAGCACGTCGGTCACGATGCGGCGCACGGAGGGGTCATCATCGACCACCAGAGCGCGGAGGCCGGCAGCACGTGCGGTGTCGAGCGCGCTTCTCACAGGTATCTGATCGGCATGACACCAGATGATGTGAGGATTGACGGTGAGGCGCTCGTCAGGTTCCCGCCGGATCCGCTTGGGGGCCGCGCACCAGCCGGCCGGGAAGCGCCCCGGTGAACTCGTCGTGGTCCACCGTCACCTCCCCGGCGCAGATGGTGGCCCGATACCCGTGCGCCCGCTGCATGAGCCGGCGCGCACCCGAGGGCAGGTCGTGCACCACTTCGGGCCGCGGGGCGCCCAGCGCGCCGAGATCGATCACGTTGAGATCGGCCCGCAGGCCGGGCGCCAGCAGGCCACGGTCGGCCAAACCGTAGAACTCGGCGGTCTGGCGGGTCTGGCGATGCACCACGAACTCGAGCGGGAGCGCGCCCGAACCCACCTGGCGGTCGCGGGCCCAGTAGCTGAGCATGAACGTGGGCACCCCGCCGTCGCAGATGGCACCGCAGTGGGCGCCACCGTCGGAGAGCCCCATGCGGGTCCGGGGATGTATCTGCAACGTTCGGGTCAACTCCAGATCCCCGTAGGCGTAGTTGAACAGCGGGAAATACAGCAGGCCCCGACCGTCGTCGGCCACCAGCGCGTCGTAGGCGGCCTCCTCCGGGCGCCGGCCCGACGCCGCGGCCACGGCGGCGACGCTGGCCGAGGGGGGCGGTTCGTAGCCGGCGTCGCCCTCGAAGAAGAACATCCGCTCCCAGGCGGTGGTGACGAAGGTGGCGAAGGAACCCATGTCGATGGGGGCCTCGTCGATCAGCGCGGCCCGCAGATCGGGGTCGGTGCACAGGCGGTGGCGGCGCTCGTCGGGCGTCAGCATTGCCACGCTCCCCCAGGACGGCTTGAACAGGAAGGGGTGCAGCGTGAGCTCCCAGGAGAACAGGATCCCGATGGCCCGGCCCGCCACTTGGCAGTAGACGCTCAAACCGTCGCGTGCCGCTTCCTCGAGCAGCCGCAGTGAGGTGCGCCAGTACTCGGGGTCCTCATCGGACTGGTTGAGGTTGAAGCTCACCGGTTTGCCCGTGAGGGCCGCCAACCGGCGCATCCACCCGAACTCCTCGGCCACCCGCACGTGCTCGGGGCTGTACTCGAACACCCCGTGGCCAGCGCGGCGGATGGCCTCGCCGATGCCCAGCAGCTCGTCCTCGCCGGCGGTGGTGCCAGGCACCAGTTCGCCGGCGATCGACTTGTGGATCGGGGTGCGCGACGTGGAGAACCCGAGGGCACCGGCGCGCAGGCCCCGCTCGACCAGCGCCGCCATGCCGGCGATGTCGTCCGCTGAGGCCGGCTCGTTGGCGGCACCGCGCTCGCCCATCACGTAGGTGCGCAGCGCCCCGTGGGGCACCTGGGTGCCCACATCGGCCACGAATCGCCGCCGGTCGAGCGCGTCGAGGTATTCCTCGAAGTGCTCCCATTCCCATTCGATGCCATCGGCCATGGCCGCGCCGGGGATGTCCTCGACCCCCTCCATCAGACCGATGAGCCAGGACCGCCGAGCTTCCACCACGGGGGCGAAGCCCACGCCGCAGTTGCCCATCACCACCGTGGTGACCCCGTGATGGCCCGAGGGGGTCAGATAGGGGTCCCAGGTGGCCTGGGCGTCGTAGTGGGTGTGGATGTCGACCCAGCCCGGGGTGACCAGGAGCCCCTCGGCATCGATCTCGCGGCGACCGGGCCCGACACCGGCGCCCACCTCCACGATGCGATCCCCCTCGACGGCCACATCCGCGGGGCGCGCAGGCCCGCCGCTGCCGTCGACGACCGTCCCTCCTCGGATCACCAAGTCGTACATGGTCTGCAGGCTAGGGGCCCGTGCCGAGGCGGCGCGCCTTGCTACCTTCGCGACGTGGACTCGCCGTTCGCCCCGCTGGATTTTGATGAGTTCCACCTCGTCGACCTGCCCGCCCGTCTGGCCCGGGGCAACGGCGCACTGGCGGCCCGCCACCTGGTAGGCGCCCGACCCCTCGCCTTCCGTATCCCCGACGGTCGGGCCTACACCTACACGGCCACATCCGAGGGCATCGACATCGTCGCCGGGGACGACACCGCGCACACGGTGGTGGCGCTGAGCGAGGCCGACTGGTCCGACTTCACCTACGAGCTCAAGTCGTGCTTCGCGTTGCTCTACGGCGACCGGCTGCAGTTCCCTCGGGGCAGCTTCGGGCATCTGGCCCGCTGGGATCCACCGCTGCGGGCTGCCTTCGACGGACAGCACCCCTACGACCTGGAACACCCGGACCCGGTGCTCGACCGCCAGGGTCAGCCCCTCGACCTGTACCGATCGTTCACCCTGGACGATTCCGATGAGGAGATGGCCGACTTCCTGCAGCGCGCCGGCTGGCTGCACGTGACCGGGGTGCTCAGCGCCGCCGAGGTCGACGCCCTCAACGCCGAGGTCGACACCGCCCTGAGCGAAGCCCGCCCCGACGATCAGCGCTCGTGGTGGACCACCGTCGAGGGCCGCGACGCCTGCAACCGGATCAACTACCTCAACGACCGCTCCGCCATCGTTGCCGGCCTCGACACGGATCCTCGGCTGGTTCGCATCGCCGCGCTGGGCGGTGACCACCTGCGCCCGGCCGCCGACCGGCTCGACGGCCATGGCGTGGTCATCAAGGTCCCCGGCGCCGACTCCGGTCTGGCCGACCTGCCCTGGCACCGCGACTGCGGCATGGGCGGCCACCCGGTGAAATGCCCCATGCTCAACATGGGCCTCCAACTCGATGCCGCCACCGCCGAGGCCGGCCAGTTGCACATGATCGCCGGGTCGCACCTGGGCACCTCACGGTTACCCACCGATGCCGAGACGGCGGGGCTGCCCACCGTGGCGCTCGACACGCACCCCGGCGATGTGACCATCCACTTCGGTCATGTGCTCCACGCCGCGCCGGCACCGGCTCGGCGCACCGGCAGGGGACGACGGGCGCTGTACCTCTCCTTCGTGCCGCCGATCACCTTCGCCACGGTGCCGCTGGGCAAGGGCTACAACGACGTGCTCTTCACCCGCGACTCGGGCCACGTCCACCACGTGGACGAGTTCAACTGACCCTTCTGTCGACGTTTCGTCTTCCGCGGGGTTTCTCGGAGGGATCCGTCGGTTGGCAGCCGCGCGCCTGCGGCGTCGCCGGCGATCACGGGCAGGTCGTCGAGGTTGCCCTCAGGTCGCTACCGTCCACCAGATGCCGGAACACGATGTCGCCGCCACTGCGAGGATCGCAGCGCCTGCCGATGCCCTCTACACACTTGTCAGCGATGTGACGCGCATGGGCGATTGGAGTCCGGAGAACCTCGGCGGCCGATGGATCGGTGGTGCGACGGCGCCGTCGGTGGGCGCACGGTTCCGTGGGTCAAACCGTCGGGGATGGCGTCGCTGGTCGACGACCTGCACGGTGGTCGCGGCCGATCCGGACCGCAGGTTCGCGTTCGAGGTCGACGTCGCCGGGATCCCCGCATCGCGCTGGACGTACGAGTTCCGACCGGACGGCGATGCCACGGTGGTCACCGAGAGCTGGACCGACCGTCGTCCGAGGTGGTTCGCGCGTCTCGCAGGAGCCACGATGGGCATCCGCGACATCCGTGCCCACAACGGAGAGAACATTCGGGCAACGCTCGCCAATCTCGGCAGGGCAGCCGAGGGGCCGCGCTGAGCGAGTAGCCGGCGGACGAGCGTTTCTCGCCCGACTCGCGGCAGGCCCGCCGCGTCACGCGGGCTCGAGCACCTTGCCGCCCCCAGCGGCTACACCTCCGCTTCGCGGCCTTCGGCGACTCGCGCCGAGTCCGAGGTTGCCCTCACGGATAACCGTTGCGGTCAGCGGGGCCCTCAAAGTCGAATCGGATCGTCTTCAGGTCGGTGCCGAACCGGCGCACCGCCGCCGCGTGACTTCGGCCGAAACTTTCCAGCCGGGCAAGCGGGTCGTCCCCGTCGAGCACGGCCGCTCGAGCTTCCCTCCACCGACGGGACACGCGCACTCGCACCTGTGGACGGGACTCCAAGTTGCGGACGTAACCGGCGCGACGACCGTGCTCGGCGACCACCCACCCGGTCGTCCCCTCGATGTGCATACCGACCACCGTCCGCCGTCGCTTGCCGCTGCGTCGGCCGGTGCTCTCGATCAGCACGTGGCTCGGCGAAAGGCCCGCCCACACCGCGACCTTCACCGGAGGGTTCAGGAAGTACCGCTGGAGTCGTCGCACGCGCCGCCATTTGCGGCGCCTCGCCCCTTCGTCCATCTCATCCATCTCCTCCTCCTCCAGCTGCGGGCTTCACCACCCTCGCGCGCCGATCGCCTGCGCTGCGCACGAATGCTGGCAGGATCCTCCGGCGACAGGTCCAGCCGCCACGGGGCGGAACCACGACCGATCAGACAGGGATGACGTCGACGTGTCGGCCAGCCGCGCTGACGAGTCGCTGAAGGTCATTGGGGTCGGACGTCACGATCCGGTCGTTACGTTCGAGAGCCACGAACGCTCCGGCGTCGAGAATGAGCGTCACGCCGCACCGCGGCGCCGTTTGACCACCGCACGCACTGCAGAAGCGGCGTCGCGGTCGGCTCGCGCCTGCTCGGCGAGCTCGTCCGCTTCGATCACGCCTTGCTCGGCCTCATACGGATCCACTGGTCGGCCCCCAGAATCGCCCGATGATGCGGGCTACACGACGAGGACAGCGAGCCTCGCGGCGTTCGTCGCAAGCGAGCCGAGCATCTGGAAGTCTTCGTCGTCGCCGGTGACGATGACGACGTCGTCGTTTGCCGCTCGTGCATCTGCGGCTGCCGCGACCACAGTGTCGACTCCCGACGGCGGCGGCGTCATCCCCGCGCCCATGTCAGCCACAGCACACTGTGCCAGCGCCGAAACGTTCAGCCGTGCGCTGCCTCCGCTCATGCCTGGTACGTCCCCGGCCGCTACAGGCTCAGTCTCCACACGTTGGTTCGCGTCCGGCCACCAGAAGACGGCCGATCCGGAATCTTCTGCCCCCGGCGCCACACCACTCATACACGTACTGTGTATCATACGTGTATGGCGAAGACGCGCACGAACATCGAGATCGAGGACACGTACGTCAGAGCGATCATGGACCGCTTCGGCGTGCACACCAAGACCGAAGCGGTCGACCTCGCCCTCCGACATCTCGCAGGACAGCCGATGACGCGCGACGAGGCGCTGGCGATGCGTGGCACGCACGCGATCGACGAGACCCCGCAGGATGTCGCACCGACGGGAATCGCGTGATCCTCGTCGACACGTCGGCATGGGTCGAATACGACCGGGCAACCGGGGGCTCGGTCGACCGACGCCTTACCGAACTCATCGCCGGCGAGGGCCAGGTTGCGGTGACGGAGCCAGTGATCATGGAGGTACTGGCAGGCGCCCGCAGCGATGATCGCGGGGCGGACCTGCGTCGGCTTCTCCTGCGCTTCAACCTCCTGCGGTTCGACCCGGTGGTCGACTTCGACGCCGCGGCACACGTCTATCGGACCTGCCGACGCGTGGGCGTCACGCCCCGAGGAATGGTCGACTGCATGATCGCCTCCGTCGCTCACCGGCACGGGGCCAAGCTGCTTGCCCTCGACGCGGATCTCGATCGCGTGGCCAACGTCATCGGCATCGAGATGGACACGGCATGACGGATCGGTGGACAGGAGCCTCCCAGGTCATGTCGCCGATGTCGCCGTCCGGTGGCTTGCTGAGTATGCCGGAGAGCTACGGCCAAGGTTCAGTCTCGACACGTTCGTTTCGCGTCCAGTTACCGGAAGAGCTCGAGGCTGACGGCACTTGGTATAGTCGACAGTCACCAAGTGGCCGGAGGGATCGTGGTGGCGAGCTCAGTTGAGTTTCTCGTGTCGAGCAGCGGGCAGATGTCGGTGCCGGCCGAGGTGCGGCGGCGGTGGGGTCTGACCGAAGGCGGGCGGGTCACCGTCGTCGACCTCGGCGACGTCGTCGTGTTACTTCCGCCTGGCGGTCGCGAGCGGCTGCTTGCCGATGTACTCACGGCGGAGCAACACCTCGCCTTCGTGAAGGGTCTGGATGACGCCGACCTGGCCACGACCTGAGTGAGCACGATGGTGGTCGATGACCACCTCCTTCGCGACGTGCTCACCGCCGCGCGGCCTCGGGATCTCGGCGGGCTCGCGTCCGCTCTTGCCACCACCGGGCTGTGGTTGTTCCGCCTGAGCAGCTCCCTGGCCGACCCGGCGGTGGTGGGCAAGCTGTCGGCCCCGGTGTCCGGCTTGCCAGCGGAGCTTCAAGCCGAGTTCCGTGCCCAACTCGCCGCCCTTCCAGCCGACATCGAAGTCCTTCACCTGAGAGCCCTCGCCTGGCCGATGGCGGAGCTCCAGCACCGCCATCACGCCCTCGGCCACCGACTGTCCGCAGCCATGGTTGAGGCGCTGGCCGCAGCGCATCAACTCCGCGCCGGCATCGCGGTGTCCAAGGCCGACGTCGGCCCCGGTCTGCAAGCCGCGGCCAACCACGACGGCATCGACTTCCACGTCCTCTAGCCGCAAGCGCCGCGAGCTCCCGGGTCACACCCGCAAATCAAGTCTCAGCACGTTGGTCTCGCGCCCAGTTATCGGAATCACCGCAGCTCTACATGACTGGGTGCGACGGCGATGCCGGCAGCAAGGGCCGCGACGCGTAATCGGCCGTCCCAGGCGACCAGGATCAGCTCAGCGTCAAACAAGGTCAATGCGCTGGCGAGATGCACGGCATCGGCCCCCCCGAGGACGTAACGGCCGGCAAGGGTTGCGGCCTCCGCCGCGACCGCGGCCGTGAGTTCGACCACCGTCGTGGCCGACCAGTACTCGTCCCAGTCTCGCCGCGCCCGGCGCTCGGAGGCCGAGTCGAGACGAGCACCGCGCCGGGCGGCAGCGAGTGCAGCGACCACCTCAGGAAAGGCGAGTCGGCTCGCCACCACAGCGTCGGCCTCGTCCCAAAACAGGACCGCCTCCGCGCGCCCGGGTTCGTCGATGAGCAGCTTGACGAAGGCGCTGCTATCGAAGAACGCGATCGTCACGGTCGCGCCGCATCTCGGTGACGAGGTCCGCCAGCGACCCCTTCGCCTTTACAGGGCGTCGATTCCGCGCCACCGGACGCTTCCCGGTCTGCCCGCGGGTGAGGACTCCTTCTCGTTCGAGCCGATCGAGGAGGTTCTCGTCCACGGC
>JANMIX010000308.1:0-2322 GCA_031376015.1 Acidimicrobiia bacterium
CTCGGCGGCAGCCAGCGCGGACACGTCGTCGTGGTAGAAGACCCGCGCGCCCAGCACCGCGTGGTAGCCGGCCAGCACCTTGGCGATGTCGACGAGCGGCTCGCGCGAGCCCGGGCCGATCTCGTCGCGCTTCATGGTGACGGGATGGCCGCCCAACTGGACCACGGCCATCTCGGCCGAGTGCCGGGTGCGTAGCGACGGCTTCTCGAAGTAGAGGGCGACACCCCTGCCCGTCAGCGGCTGTCCCAGTGCATCGGGCGCCAGCGCGGCACGGGTGAGCACGTCGGCCAGCTCGTTGGCGCTGAGGTCGTCCACGTCCAGGAAGTGCCTCACGTCCGCACCTCCGAGGGCGCCCTGACCGCGAGCGCGGCCAGCACGCCGGCCAGGATCGCCACGGCTTCGTCGATCTCGGCGTCGGTGACGTTGAGGGCGGGCGCCAACCGCAGGGCCGATGGCGTCACCGCATTGAGGACGAGCCCGGCGTCCAGCGCGGCAGCGGCGACCGTCCGGGCATCGATGCCCTCGGCCAGTTGCGCGGCCAGCAACAGACCCAAACCGCGTACCTCGGTGACCGCGGGCAGGGTGAGCAGCGCCTCGGTAAGCCGAGCACCGGCGCGGGTGGCGGCGGCGGGCGCATCGATGCGTTCCAGTTCAGCCAGTACGGCCCGGGCGGCGGCGGTGGCCAGTGGCTGGCCGCCGTAGGTGGTGGCGTGATCCCCCGGTTCGAAGGCCGCGGCCACCTCGGTGCGGGCCCAGCAGGCACCGATTGGCACCCCGTTGCCCAGGGCCTTGGCCATGGTGACCACATCGGGGACGACCCCAAAATGCTGGTGGCCGAACCAGCGGCCCGTGCGACCGAGGCCTGTCTGGACCTCGTCGACCATGAAGAGGATGCCGCGCTCGTCGCACAGCCGGCGCACCCCGGCGAAGTACTCGCTGGTGGCCGGGTTCACTCCCCCCTCACCCTGGACCGGCTCGAGCAACACGGCCGCCACCGAGGGGTCCAGCGCCGCCTCGAGGGCGTCGAGGTCGCGCCACGCCACATGCCGGAATCCCTCGGGCAGCGGTTGGAAGGCCTCGTGCTTCTGGGGTTGGCCGGTGGCGTGCAGGGTGGCCAGGGTGCGGCCGTGGAAGCTGCCGTAGGCGCTCACCACCACGTGGCGGCCGCGACCGCCGAACTTGCGGGCCAGCTTGAGCGCACACTCGTTGGCCTCGGCGCCGGAGTTGCAGAAGAAGACCTGCCCGCCGCCGCCCAGGAGACGGTCGAGGGTGGACGCCACGTGCCAGCCCGGCTCCGTACCGAACAGGTTCGAGACGTGCAGCAGCGTGCGCGCCTGGGTCGCCAGTGCCTCGGCCACCGCCGGGTGGCTGTGACCCAGCGCGGTGACGGCGAGTCCGGCGAGGAAATCGAGGTACTCCTTGCCGTCGGCGTCCCACAGCCGCACCCCCTGGCCCCGCACGAACTGCACCGACGGCGGCCCGTACGTGGGCATGAGCGGGCAGCGGTCGAGGGTGTCGGGGGCATGCATCGACTTCGAGTGATCGCTCATGGCTGATCCTTGTCTGGACTGATCATGTTGCGTCCTCCGCGGTGATCATGGTGCCGATGCCGGCATCGGTGAACACCTCGAGCAGCACCACATGCGGTACCCGACCGTCGAGGATGTGGGCGCTCTTGACGCCGTGCTCCACGGCGTGCACGCAGGCGGCGATCTTGGGGATCATGCCGCCTTCGAGGGTGCCGGCGTCGAGCAACCGCTGCAGTTCGGCGGCGGTCGCCCGGGAGATGAGGCTGGCCGGGTCGTGTACGTCGCGCAGGAGCCCTTCGATGTCGGTGAGGTAGATGACCTTCTCGGCACCGAGCGCCTCGGCCACCGCACCGGCCACCGTGTCGGCGTTGATGTTGTAGGCCTGCCCGGCGGGGTCGGCACCGATGGTCGACAGCACCGGGATGAGGTCCTCGGCCAGGAGTCGTTCGAGGATGGCGGGATGCACGCTGGCCACGTCGCCGACGAAGCCCAACTCCGGGTTGCGAGCGCTGGCGACGATGAGTCCGGCGTCCTCGCCCGAGAGCCCCACCGCCAGTGGGCCGTGCACGTTGATGGCCGAGACGATGTCGCGGCCGATCTTGCCGACCAGCACCATCCGGGCCACGTCGAGGCTCTCGGCGTCGGTCACGCGCAGGCCGTCGCGGAACTCGGGCGTCATCCCCAGGCGTTGCATCAGCGCGCTGATCTGGGGGCCGCCGCCGTGCACCACGACGGGACGGATGCCCACCGACTGCAGCAGCACGATGTCCTCGGCGAACTGCCGGGCGAGGTC
>JANMIX010000589.1:0-1841 GCA_031376015.1 Acidimicrobiia bacterium
GCCACCGTCGAGGTGGCGACGCCGAACGTCTACGCCGACCAGATCGAGTGGTTCTCCCGCCAGCTGACCCGGCGCGAGCACACCACGATCAGCCTGCACCCGCACAACGACCGCGGCACGGCCGTCGCCGCCACCGAGCTGGCGATGATGGCCGGCGCCGACCGCGTCGAGGGCTGCCTGTTCGGCCACGGCGAGCGCACCGGCAACGTCTGCCTGGTCACCCTCGGCATGAACCTCTTCTCCCAGGGTGTGGACCCGATGATCGACTTCTCCGACATCGACGAGATCCGCCGAACCGTGGAGTACTGCAACCAGATCCCCGTCCACGAGCGCCACCCCTACGGCGGCGACCTCGTCTTCACGGCCTTCTCGGGTTCGCACCAGGACGCGATCAAGAAGGGCCTGGACGCGATGGATCGCGCGGCGCTGCAGGCCGGGAAGCCGGTCGGCGAGCTGGAGTGGGCGGTGCCCTACCTCCCGATCGACCCCCGCGACGTGGGGTCGCTCCTACGAGGCGGTCATCCGGGTCAACTCGCAGTCCGGCAAGGGCGGCGTCGCCTACATCATGAAGACGGAGCACTCGCTCGAGCTTCCCCGCAGGCTGCAGATCGAGTTCTCCCAGGTCATCCAGGCACACACCGATGCTGATGGCGGCGAGGTGCTGCCCGCCCGCATGTGGGAGATCTTCGACTTCGAGTACCTGTCGCGGCGTACCCCGCTGGCCTTGGACACCCACCACACGTCGTCGGCGGAGGGCGCGGACGACGAGCTGAGCGTCGACATCGAGGTCGACGGGGAGCGGCGGCACATCGTCGGACGCGGCAACGGGCCGATCGCGGCGTTCGTGGATGCTCTCGGCACCACGGGGTACGACGTGCGGGTCCTCGACTACGCCGAGCACGCCATGGCAGCGGGCGGTGACGCCCGGGCAGCGGCCTATGTCGAGTGTGCCGTGGGCGAGCGGATCGTCTGGGGAGTCGGGGTGGACGCCAACATCGTGACTGCCTCGCTCAAGGCTGTGGTCTCCGCCGTCAACCGCGTCGCTGCCGGCTGAACCCGTGTTCACGGGGAGGTCGGTCAAGGCGGGGCGGCTGACCCTTGCCGTTGTCGCCCTGTCCATGGTCGGCCTCGGGCTGGGCACGCAGGACGACTCCGCCGCCGCCCCGACGCCGGTCATCGCCAGTCACGAGAGGCCGCTGTTCACGTTCGTCTCGATGCCGGACTTCCTCAACACCGACATCGGCGACACCCATCTGCTGCCCGGCAAGGGAGGGGACCTGCGAAAGCCCACCAGCATCACCCCGGCCTGGACCAAGGCCGTCAACGTGATCCTCGACTCGGTCAGGTCGGAGCGACCCGATGTCGTGCTGGTGGCGGGTGACCTGGTGGAGGGCCACTGGGGGGGAGATGTCGACAACACCGGCATCTTCGGCCCGGTGGGGACGACCGCACAGCGGATGGCAGCCGTCTCCGCGGCGGGCGACTTCTACTACAGCGAGTGGCAGCGCCGGTTCGACATCCGCGGGCTGCGCGTGCTGCCGGGCATCGGTGATCACGAGATCGGCGACAACCCTTGGCCGGTCGACTCCTTCAAGTACGCCGCGGTCCCGACGTACAAGCAGGCGTGGGCGGAGAAGTTCACCCTCGCCGGGTCGCAGCACCGGTTCGCCATGCGACCGATCGGCACCCCTTTCGAGGACACGGCGTACGCCGTGCGGATGGCCAACACCCTGATCGTCACGGTTGACGTGTTCGATCGCCAGTTCGACGGTGTCCATGCGACGGTGACGGGCGGTCAGCTCGCCTGGTTGGACCAGCTGATCACCCGCGAGCAGGCGGCC
>JANMIX010000604.1:0-2684 GCA_031376015.1 Acidimicrobiia bacterium
ATCGCCGCGGTCGCCCCCCACACCGTGTCGCCCACGATCTCGAAGAAGAAGATCTGCCGCTGCACCGGGTCACCGGCCTGGAGCGCCTCGGCGGCAACCCACGGCGGCGGGTGCTCGAAGACCCACAGCTCCTCACGGAACACCTCGTCGAGGAGCAGTTCGGCCACGGGCACGTGCAGGACCGCGTCCACTTCCTGAGGGTTGGCGATCAACTTCGGGCGGCTCGACAGCAACCCCACGAGCGGCACGATGAACGACCGGCTGGTGATCGTCATGAGGTGATCGAGTTCGCCCAGGATCTCCACTGAGTCCGGGGGAAGGGCGACCTCCTCGAATGCCTCACGCAGCGCAGCCTGCTGCGCCGTCTCGCCCGGGTCGGCGCGGCCGCCGGGGAAGGACACCTCGCCGGTGTGGGCTCGAAGCGCCCAGGACCGCCGGGTGAGGATGACCTCGAGCCCCTCGTCGCCCTCATAGAAGGCGGCCAGCACCGCAGACGGAAGGGAGGTCCCCTCCGCCTCGATGAACGACGGCGCCCCCACCCGCCCGTTGAAGGCCCGTCGGAGCGCGGCCAGGTCGATGCGGCGGTCCTCGCTGGGCAGGTGCGCCCACGGTGCCGGACCTCCCGGGGCCCACCGGGTGGGCCGGGGGATGATCTGGGCCCCTCCCCGCAGGGTCACTCCGGTGGCTGCGGCTGCGCCTGCACCAACTGCTCGAGCACGTCGCGGAGGCCGCCCGTCTTGAGATCGGCCATCACCCGGCCCGGTGTCGATTCGCCCTTCTCCCACTCCATCCAGTGGGCGAGCAGCTTGACGGGGTCGGGCGGGGGCTTGTCCATGTCGATTCGAACGCTACCGGTTCAGGGCGCGGGCTCAGCTTGCCCGGCGGTACAGCCGCACCGAGAGCGGGGCGAAGACCACCACGATGGCCAGCGCCCACAGCAACGCACCGGCCACCTTCCCGGCCGTGGGGCCGCCCAGCACCAGCACCCGGGCGGCGTTCACGGTGGCGGAGACAGGTTGATGGTCGGCGTAGGCGGCCAGGAACGAGGGCATCGAGGAGGTGGGCACGAAGGAGTTGCTGGCGAAGACCAGTAGCGCCATGAGCGGGAACGATGCAGCCTGGGCGGCCTCGGCGTTCTTGGTCATCAACCCGATGGTGGCCATGACCCAGGAGATGGCGAAGCCGAACAGCAGCAGGATCAGCAACGAGAACCCGAAAGCCAGCGCGTTGGTGTGGATCCGGAAGCCGACCAGGAAGCCCACCGCCACCATCAACAGGATCACGAACGCGTTGCGGACCACGTCCGAAAGAGCCCGACCACCCAGCACGGCCATGCGGGCCATGGGCAGGGAACGGAAGCGCTCGATGAGGCCCTTCTGGAGATCCTCGGCCAGGCCGATGCCGGTCTGCACGCTGCCGAAGGTGACGGTCTGCACGAAGATGCCCGCCATCAGGAAGTCCACATAGCGAACTCCGGGCACCTGGATGGCGCCGCCGAACACATAGCGGAACATCAACACGAAGATGACCGGTTGAATCGTGGAGAAGACGACCACCTCGGGAACGCGCTGCATGGCCCGCAGGTTCCGGCCGGCCACCGCCAAGGTGTCCGAAACGGCCCAGCGCAGCCTCGAGCCCGCCGCCTCTGGAGTCTGCACCGTCGGTGTGATGGCGTTCACCGTGCCTCCTCGTTGATGGCGTCGTCAGAGGTGTGGCCGGTCAGTTGCAGGAACACGTCGTCGAGGCTTGGTTCGCGCAGCGACACCGCCTCCACCGCCACCCCGGCCTCATCCAGCCGGCGTACGGCCGCCAGCAGGGATCTGCCCCCGTCGGTCACCTTCAACTCGAGTTCGCCCGCGGCGGTGAGATCCGTGAGGCCCAGGCCGGCCAGGGCTTCCTTGGCCTGGGCATCGGAAGCATTCGCCCCCAGCGTGACGGTGATGATGGTGCTGCCGAGGCGGCTCTTGAGTTCGCTGGCCGTCCCCTCGGCCACCACCCGGCCGTGGTCGATCACCGCGATGTTGTCGGCCAGCCGGTCGGCCTCCTCCAGGTACTGGGTGGTGAGCAGCACGGTGGTGCCGTCGGAGACCAGTTCGCCGATCACCCCCCACAGATCGAGCCGGCTTCGCGGGTCGAGGCCGGTCGTGGGCTCGTCCAGGAACAGCACCTGTGGCCGGTGCACCAGCGCGGCGGCCAGGTCGAGGCGGCGGCGCATGCCGCCCGAGTAGGTCTTCACCGGGCGATCGGCGGCACCGGCCAGGCGGAACTGCTCGAGCAATTCCTCCGCCCGGGGCCCGATGCGCGCTTTGGGTTGGTGGGTGAGCCGGCCCACCAACCGCAGGTTCTCGCGCCCGGTCAGGTTCTCGTCCACTGCTGCGTACTGGCCGGCCAGCCCGATGAGGGGCCGCACCGCATCGGGTCGGGCGGCGACATCGATACCGAGCACGTGTGCGGTACCCGCCGTGGGCACGAGGATCGTGGTGAGGATGCGCACGATCGTGGTCTTGCCGGCGCCGTTGGGTCCCAACAGACCGAGCACCGTGCCCGCCGGCACCGCCAGGTCCACCCCTTCGAGGGCGCGTACCGTCCCGTACCGCTTCGTGAGGCCGGCGACCTCGATGGCTGGTTGCGTCACGCACACACGCTCGCACACGGCTCCTCGTCTGCCGCAAGCTCGCCCACCG
>JANMIX010000312.1:0-4099 GCA_031376015.1 Acidimicrobiia bacterium
GTTCGGAGTAGAACTGCCGGGACCAGTTGCGGTGGGCGATGATCCCCGCCTCACTCTTGGTCAACACCGGACGGGCTCGGTAGATCTTGTTCTCCCAGATGGGGATGTCCTGGGTGACACCGCTCGTGAACTGGTCGGCGAAGAACTCGACGCTGCCGGTCGCGGCGTCGGTGGGTACGACGAAGAACCAACGGACGTGCACGTTCTCGGTGTCGATGGGGGTGACCGAGGAATAGAACGTGAGCATCCCCGGCACCCGCACCACGCCGAGGCCGAGGCCGAAGGTCTCGCGTTCCAGCCCCGGGTTCTTGACGCTCTTGTAGGTGCCCTCGATCCGCTCCTCACCGTCGGGGATCGACGGGGTGCCGTGCACGAACTGGAAGTGGGCGAAGTCGTGGTTGTTCTCGGCCATCTCCTGGCAGGAGGTGGAGATGTGGAACTCCCGCAGGACAGGAGGGCTCCAGGAGGGGTCCTCGAGTTCGGGGATGTGGGGGAGGTCGTAGAACGGCTCGTCCTCCTCGAGGTGGTGCCAGGCCCAGATGGCACCACCTTGTTCGATGACCGGGTAGGGCCGCACCCGGGCCTTGGCCGGGATGCGTTCACCCTCGCCGTAGGGGATGTCGGTGCACTGGCCCGACGCGCCGTCGTAGGCCCACCCGTGGAAGGGGCACCGGAGACACTCGCCCTCGACCTTGCCCCCCACCGCGAGATGGGCGCCGAGGTGGGCGCAGTAGGCGTCCATGAGGCGGGCGTCGCCGGCCTCGGTGCGGAAGAGCACGAGGTCGCGGCCGAAGTACTGCAGGGCGCGGGTCTGGCCCGGCGCCAGGTCGGGGGAGAGGCCCACCACGAACCAGCCGTTGGGGATGGGGAACGGGAAACGGTGCTCGACACTTCGCACCCGCACACGAGGGGCGTCGGGCGCCAGCAGCGCCAGGTTGCGGGGCATGGGCAGGCCCACACCGTCCCACTCGCCCTCCACGTCGGGGGCGACGGCACCGATGGCGTCGGATCCGCCCGCCATCAGCCGTGTACCTCGACGTGCGTGGGGCCGATGCGCTCGACGGTGCCCGCCAGTTTCTCGGTATCGAAGCGGTAGACCTCGGCGGCGGTGAGGCCGAGCATGGCGGCGGTGTCGGCCGGGTCGACGTCGTGGAACACGTCGTGGATCGACTGGCGGGTGTGGGGCCAGGTGCCCTCGGGGTGGGGGAAGTCGTTGCCCCACAGCAGGGTCCGAACCCCGATCCGAGCGCGCGCCGTTACCTCGTGGCGGGTGGGGGTGGAGGCCCCGAGGAACACGTTGGTGCCCAGGTACTCGCTCGGCTTGCGCTGGATCGACTCACGGAAGAGGTTGCCGAACTTGCGGGTGTTGTGGCCGCCGATCCACTTCTCGTCCATGCGTTCGACGATGTCGGCCAGCCACCAGGCGCCGTCCTCGGTGATGGCCAGCTTGAGATCGGGATGGCGGTCGAAGACGCCGCTCCACAGCAGCACCCACAGGGGGCGAGCCGCCCACCACCACGCTTCGGTGGCGTAGATCGGCACCATGCCCGGGCCGGGCAGGATGTCCTTGGAGGCCCCGCCCGAGTGCACGTTGACCACGAGGCCGAGATCTTCTGCCGCGGCCCACACCGGCTCGTACACGGGGTCGTGGTACGCGGGCTTGGATCCCCACAGGGTGGGGATCATCATCGAGCGCAGCCCGGCGCCGGCCACCCGGTGCATCTCGGCCACGGCGCCGTCGATGTCGTGCAGGATGGGCACGGTGGCCACGCCGCAGCGACGTTCGGGGCTCTCCGAACACAGTTCAGCCAGCCAGCGGTTGTGGGCCCGGGCCCCGGCCATGACGAGTTCGCCGTTGAGCTCGCCGGAGGACTGCAAACCGGCGCTGAACGGCGCTGAGGCGCCGCCACCGAGCACGTCGGCGTCGGGGAAGATGACCTCGGCGGCGATACCTTCCTTGTCGAGTTCGGCGTTGCGGGTGGCCGGATCCCAAGAGGCCTTGCGCCCGCCGTCGCCGGTCTCGGACTCCCACTCCTCTCGGAACTTCTCCTGCTCTTCCGAGGCCGAGGCCAGGATGATCGAACGGAGCTTCAGCGCAGTGGCCAGGTCTTCATCGAAGGCCTCCCGGTACTGCGGATCGACGTACTCGCGGTAGGCCTCGGTGGGCGGGCCCGCGTGGGTGTCGGAGGAGATGACGAGGTAGCGATCCATGGAGGTCTCCTAGATGCCGGCTTGATGGAGGAAGGGTTCCTTGCGGGCGATGATCGCCTCGGCGCGGCCGCGCACCTCGTCGTCCATCAGACCGTCGGGTAACAGCCAGAAGCGATCCTGCAGGACGCCGTCGACAACCCAGGACGCCACCTCTTCGAGAGGCATCACGGAAATGTCATGGCCCTGGCTGGCCATGTGGGCACGGAACTGCTCGGCGGTCATGCCCGGCCGGGACCGGGGCCGCTCCCGTTCGAGGTCGGCAGGCCGGTTGCGGTCGGCGGTCCACAGCCCGGTGAGGAGCAGGCCGCCGGCGGGCAGCAGCACCGAGGCACTGATCCGCGATTCGAGGGTGCGCAGTTGGTGGTGGAGGCATTCGGTGAGGGTGACGACCGCGGCCTTCGAGGCGGCGTAGACGCCGGCGTTGGGCATGGCCACGATGCCGCCATCGGGCGAGGAGGTGTTGACCACGTGGCCGTCCTCGCCGTGGCCGACCATGTGGGGGAGGAACACGTGCAGGCCGTTGGCCACGCCGAACACGTTGACGGTGAAGGTCCACCGCCAATCGTTCGGGGTGTTCAGCCACAACTGCGGCTCGGCCGGCGGGCCGACACCGGCGTTGTTGCAGAGCAGGTGGATGTTGCCGAACCGCTCGGTGGCCGCGGCCAGCAGCGCCTCCAGGGAGTCCACGTCGGTGACGTCGGTACGCACACCGAGCACTGCACCACCTTCATCCGCGAGTTCGGCGGTGACGGCGTCGAGCGAGGTCTGCTCGATGTCGGCCAGCACGACCTGCATGCCCTCGGCCAGGAAGCGGCGCACCATGGCCAGACCGATACCGCTGGCTGCGCCGGTGACCACGGCCGTACGTCCCTGCAACGAATCCACGATCTTCGTCCTCCCCCCGCTGGAGTTCTCATAGTAGTGTATGAGAATGCCACGGGCAACGGAAACCGGACCGGGGCAGGCCCACACCGCACCCGAGGTGCCGCGCCTAGGGCGCCCGCCCCGCGTCAGCGCCTCGCAGATCGCCGAGGCGGCGCTGGCCATCGGGCTGGACCGGGCCACGATCCGCAACGTCGCCGAGAAGCTGGGCATGAGCGTGCCCGGGCTCTACCACCACGTGCGCAGCCGCGAGGACCTGCTTGCCATGGCGGCAGCCCACAGCCTGGGCTCGTTGCCCATTCCGCCCGACGAGGGCCTGCGCTGGACGGAATGGCTCGAGCACTACGCCCGGTTCGTGTACGACGCCCTCGTCGCCCAGCCCGATCTGCTCGGCCAGATCGTGGCGGGGACGGTGAACACGGTGCGTCTGGCGCAACACCTGGAGCGCTTCTTCGAGGTCCTGGCCCGTCACGGTTTCGAACCCGAGGAGGCCTACGCCACCTATCGCCGGCTCACCGCCGCCACCCACGGTGCTGCCGCGGCCGAGGTCGGCCGGCGTTCGGCCCGGGTCGAGGGCCATCCCTTTGAGACCGACCTCGCCCTGGCGGTCCGGGCACTGGGCCGCGACACGGTGCCGCGGGTGGCGGCCTTCGTGCGTTCCGGTTGGCACGACGAAGTGGATCACTTCGATGTCGTGCGTTTGGTGATCGCCGCCCTCGACGTGCAACGCGGGCCCCGACCCGGCCCGACGAGTCGCCGGCCCGGCGGTAACGTCGCGGGCTGACCTCGAGTCGGAGAAGGCGACGATGGCAGTGACCGGTATGGCCAACCTCGCGCTGAAGGTCGCGGACCTGGACGAGGCCTGCACCTTCTATGCGGGCATCGGTGGCGACGTGCGCGACCGGATGGTCTGGGCCAACGGCGAGCGTGCCGACGTGTACCTCGGTCCGGTGATGCTCACGCTTTTCACCCAGGCCATCTACGAAGCCGAGGTGGCGCTGCCACC
>JANMIX010000635.1:0-2334 GCA_031376015.1 Acidimicrobiia bacterium
GTGCTGGTTGCCGTCGGTGCCTTCCTACTGGGCACCGACGACGTGCGCCGTCAACTCTCGAAGGTGGAGCACCTCGAGGAGATGGTGGCCGAACTGCA
The DNA here is from genome assembly GCA_031376015.1 of Acidimicrobiia bacterium. Lineage (GTDB taxonomy): Bacteria > Actinomycetota > Acidimicrobiia > Acidimicrobiales > JACDCH01 > JANMIX01. Next base: position 99 of record JANMIX010000635.1, read on the forward strand.
CGGCACGCTCCTCACCGTGTCGGGCTCCAGTGCCAGCTGGGACGCCCCAGTGGATCGTGCCGTGACCCCGGCCCCCACGAACACCCGCCGCGTCCCCGAACCCGTCGCCGCCCGAGGGAGCGACACCATCGTGTTGCCGGTGACCTCCAAGGCGCTGGTGGCTCTGGCCCGGGGCCGCAACTTCCACACCGCCGACTGCACCCTGGTGGCGGGCAAGGCCACGAGGCCCGTCGATGCCCGCATCGTGGAAGAGCGCAAGCTCGTGCCGTGCCGGCTGTGCGACCCCAGCTCCCTGCTGGGCTGAGCGGCAACAGACAAAGGCCTGAGCGTTGTTCTACCTGTCCCTGATCCTGGCCGGCATCGCCTATGGCGCGGTGTACTCACTGGCCGGCATGGGCCTGGTGCTCACCTACAAGGCCACCGGCATCTTCAACTTCGCCCACGGCGCCATTGCCGTGCTGGCCGCCTACGTCTACTTCCAGATGTCGGGGCCGACGTTCGACGGCGGTTGGGGACTGCCGTCGCCGCTGGGAGCCCTCGTAGCGGTGATCCTGGTGGGCCCGGTACTGGGTGCCATCCTCGAAGCGGCGGTGTTCCGGCCGTTGCAGCGTTCCGGTGCCAGCACCATCGAGAAGCTGGTGGCCACCATCGGCGCCTTCGTGCTCCTGCTGGGCATCGTCGTGGCCATCTGGACCTTCCGGGTGCGGCAGGTGCCGGTGTTGTTCCCCGAAGGTGTGATCCACATCTCCGGCGACGAGCTCAGCATCACCACCGGCAACCTCTGCACCGTCATCCTCGTCGCGGTCCTGAGCGCCGCCATCTACTACCTGTTCCAGAAGACCGATCTGGGCACTGACATCCGGGCCGTCGTCGATCGGCGTGAGCTGGCCGAGCTGGCGGCCGTCGACGCCAACCAGGTGTCGCGGGTGGCGTGGATGATGGGCACCACGCTGTCGGCGTTCACCGGCGTGCTGCTCGCCTCGTTGTACGGCAACCTCACGCCGTTCAGCCTCACCCTGTTCGTCATCGAGACGTTCTCGATCGCGGTGGTGGCCCGCCTCACCAGCTTCCCCCTGGCGGTGGCGAGCGGCGTGGGCCTGCTCGGCATCGTGCAGTCGCTCCTCAAGGACAACTCGCTCCAGCTGTACTCGGGCACCGGCGTCATCGGGAAGACCTTCAACAACCTCAAGCCCAACCTCTCGGTGGTCATCCTCTTCGCCGCCCTGCTGCTGTATCGCCACCTCGACACCTCCGGCGACGACGACGTGAGCGTGCGGGTCCCCGCGCCGTCGCGGCCGCGGCCCGGTGCCATGCGGGCCGTCACCATCGTGACGGTGGCCTTCCTCGTCCTGCTGCCCTTGCAACTCGATCTCGGTGGCTTCCAGTACGCGCAGCAGATGATCGCCCTCATGGTGGTGTTCGCCTCCATCGTGGCGGTCACCGGTTTCTCCGGCCAGATCACCCTGGGACAGGCAGGTTTTGCCGGCCTCGGCGCGTTCGCCGCCGCCCGGGTCGCCAGCTTCGGGGTGCCGGTGATCTTCGCCATGGTGGCCGGCGGCCTGATCACGATGGTGGCCGGCGTGCTGGTCGGCTATCCCGCGCTCAAACGCCGCGGCCTGTTCCTCGGCCTGGTGACGCTGTCGGTGGGTCTGCTGCTGTCGCGCTTCGTATTCCAGAGCGACCAGTTCGCCGGCGGCGTGAACGGGCTCCAAGTGGCGCGACCGGCGTTCCTGGGCATCGACCTCGACAGCGACATGGCCTTCTACTACTTCGAACTCGTGGTGCTCGGCTTCATGCTGGCGCTGGCCCGCAACCTACGTTCGGGTCGCCTGGGGCGAGCCCTGTCGGCCATGCGTGACTCCGAGGCCGGGGCCCGCTCGGTAGGCATCGACCTGCGCAGCTACAAGCTCTTCATCTTCGGCGTCAGTGCCTTCATGGCCGGCATCGGCGGCGCTCTCTTCTCCCAGCAGGCGCGCTCGTTCTCCTTCATCAGCTTCGAGCCGCTCTACAGCCTGTTCTGGTTCGCCGCCGTGGTGGTGGCCGGGGTCTCCTCGGTGTACGGCGCCGTGCTGGCGGGGTTCCTCTATGTCCTGCTCGACGTGATCGTGGGCCAGGACGGCGTCTCCCAACTCGTCATCGGCCTCTCGGCGCTGGTGTTGGGCCTACTGCCGGGCCGCAGCATCATCGGCCTGGCCCGGCATCTCGCCGACCGTGTCGACGCCGATTGGGCCCGGTT
>JANMIX010000641.1:0-1710 GCA_031376015.1 Acidimicrobiia bacterium
ACATCCGCAACCCCGAACACATCAAGCTCGTCGCCTCGGAATGCCGCGACCGTCAGGTCCCCATCCGCATCGGCGTCAACGGCGGCTCCCTCGACCCGGCCCTCTACGAGAAGTACGGCGGTCGGGTCACCCCCGAGGCGATGGTGGAGTCGGCCATGACCGAACTCGCCTACTTCTCCGAGGTGGGCTTCGAGGACGTGAAGATCTCGGTGAAGGCATCCTCGGTGCCCCTCATGATCGAGGCCTACCGGCAACTGTCCGAGGCAACCACCCACCCGTTGCACCTCGGGGTCACCGAGGCGGGGCCGCCACCGGTGGGCACCATCAAGGCCACCGCCGGCATCGCCGCCCTGCTAGCCGAGGGCATCGGCGACACCATCCGCTATTCGCTCACCGCCGATCCGGTGGAAGAAGCCCGGGCCGGGCGTCAACTGCTCGAGGCCCTGGGCCTGCGGGCCCGCAAGAACATCGACCTCATCGCCTGCCCCTCCTGCGGCCGGGCCGAGATCGACGTCATCGACGTGGCCAACCGGGCCATGGCCGCCTTCGGTGATCGCGAGATCCCCCTGCAGGTAGCGGTGATGGGGTGCGTGGTCAACGGACCGGGCGAGGCCCGCGACGCCGACATCGGCATCGCCGCGGGCAACAAGCGGGGTCACCTGTTCGTGCGGGGCACCAACGTGGCCGTCGTGCCCGAGGACGAGATGGTCGAGGCCCTGGTGGAGTGGGCCGAGTTCATCCACGAGCACGGCATCGAGCGGGCCCTGGCCAAGGCCGACCTGCACGCGGCCAAGGAGGCGGCCGAGGCCGACCGGGTGGCATTGATGGGCGACCAGGGCGACGACGTGAACGCGTCCGAGCAGCGGGTCGACCTCATCCACAAACGCCTCGACTCCTGATCTGAAACGGCGAAGAGCCCGCCCCGGCGTCGCCGGGACGGGCTCTCGCGCCCCCCGGGTCACGCTTGGTGGAGATGGACCACCAGAGCCGAGAGGGTGATGGCCCCCGGCACCCGGCTGCCGTGACCGAAGAAGCTGTCGGCGAAGGGGCTCACCGCCAGGAAGAGCTTCTGGCCGGCCGGCACGTCCACCGCCACCGACGGGAGTTCCACCTCGGCGACGGACTGGTCGAGTGTGGGCCCAGTGACGTGCAGAGGCAGCATGTTGGCCTGGACGATCTTGGCGTCCAGCGCCGAGGTGCCCGTGGCCAGCGCCAGGAACACCCGGCCGTCAAGGGCGGTGCTGGTCACCGTCGCGTCCAGGCTGACCTTGCCCGCCACCCGCAACCCACCGGCGCCAGCGGTGGCCAGTTCGACGAACTGGGGGCCGCCCGGGCCGGCGTCGGTCACCACGGTGGCGGGGGAGGTGAGCGTGGTGTTCGGTTCCACGCTGGCCAGGTCCACGCAGGCGGCGTTGGAGGCAGTGGCCAGGTGGTAGCGGCCTTCGGCGGCGCCCAGGGTGTCGGGCATGCCCTTGAGGGTGTGGTTGAAGAACTTGATGGTCAGGGCGGCGAAGTTGCCACCGGCCAGGGTGGCCGAGCACACGTCACCGGAGGTTCCACTGCCCTGGGGGAAGACGCTGGGCAGCACATGGCCGCCGTTGTAGCCCACGAAGATGCTCTGGGCCCGAGCGGCGGGGGTCAGCGCGTTCTCGAAGTTCTTGAAGCCCTGGGTCTGGTTGAACAGGCTGTCGGTGAGGCCTTGGCCGAACT
>JANMIX010000642.1:0-15924 GCA_031376015.1 Acidimicrobiia bacterium
CCTCGAGTTGCGGGCGCCCGAACTGCTGGCCGGACCGGGCCACGCGCTGCGCCTCGACGCCACCGTGGCCGCCGCCCAGATCGGCCCGGTCGACTTCGCCTACCTCGACCCGCCCTACAACCAGCACCGCTACTTCACCAACTACCACGTGTGGGAGACCATCGTGGCCGGGGACGAACCCGAGCACTACGGGGTCGCCTGCAAGCGGGTGGACGCGCGGGACCCCTCAACGCGCAGCGCCTTCGACTCCAAGCGCACGATGCCCGGCGCGCTCGCCGCCACGATCGGCGCGCTGGATGCCACCGTGGTCGTCGTGTCCTACAACAACGAGTCCTGGCTGACCCTCGACGAACTGCGCGACATGTGTGCACACCACCCCCGGGTGGAGGTGCTGGCGTTCGACCAGCGCCGTTACGTGGGCGCCCAGATCGGCATCCACGACCCCTCGGGACGCAAGGTGGGCACCGTCTCGCACCTGCACAACCAGGAGTACGTGGTGATGGCGGGCCACGACGCCACCGTGGGACGCCTGATCGAGCCCTACCGCGACCAGGGCGCACTCATCGGCGCCTGAGGGCACCGGGGAGCAGCGGCTTCAGCGTCGCCGCCGCCGCGTGGCGCCGGGACGGGGCTTCACCGTGTTGGGCGCGGCGCCGTCGATCTCGAACACCCATCGACGCCCGTCGCGCCGGAGCGGGACGAGACGCCCGAAGGGCACCGCTCGATCGGTGATGACCACCACGTCCTTGCCATCCCGCTCGGCTCGGGCCGCCACCGCCGCGAGGAAGCCGTCGGGGCCGTCCTTGGCCCCCGCGGGGGCGCACACCAGCAGGCCGCAGGCGATGTCGGCGTCGTAATCGTCCTGCTCCGCCGACGGCAGATGATGCTTGAGGGCCGGATCGGCGAGCACCGCCACGGCCGCGCCCGGATGCTGGGCCAGCAGGTGTAACAAGGCCTGGTGCAACTGGGCCAGTGAAGGTGCAGAGCGACGCCAACCGGCGAGAGTGTCGGCATCCACCAGCACGAGCCTTGCGGGCGGCGCGTCGTCGCTCACGGGGTCGGGACACTACCTGCGTGGGGCCGCAGAGTGGTGGTCTTCTTCCGATCTGTACTGAAGATTCTCCAGAAACCCTCAAGGCGATGCAGTCGGGGCCCGACAGGAGTAGTAGACCGAGGAGATCGATGTGATGAGGAAGTATCTGTGCATCGTCGACGTACTGCCGAGCGGCCGAATCGCCGCGCTGCAGGTCGACGCGGTTGACGCCATCGAGGCCGAACGCGAAGCGGGCCGCTACGGCCGCGAGCACTTCGGTGGTCCGGTGGAGGTCATCGAAGTCCTCCCCAACGACGCTCCTGCCGCCGTCTGAACCCGCAGTCTGAGTCTCCTCCTCCTCCACGGTGCCGCGCCGCGAGCTCAGTCCACCGGGACCGCCGCCGTACCCGGGCGGGTCGAGCGCACGACCAGACCCACCCCCACCAGCACCAGCGCGGCCGCGGGCACCGTGGCCGCCGGGGGAACCACGCCGAACCACGCCCAGGCCAGCAGGGAGGCACCCACCACCTCGGCGAGGATCGCCACCGACACCACGGTGGCAGGGACGGTGCGCAGCAGGCGGTTGATGATGCTGTGACCGAGGAACTGCGGCCCGGCGGTGATAGCCGCGATGGCGGCCCACGCTCGGCCGTCGGCAGGCACGATGTCCTGACCGCCGACCGCGCAGGCCCCCAGCAGCACCAGCGCCGCCACCGCATAGCAACCCGTGGTGTAGGTGGTGGTGGAGACGCTGCGACGCACGCTCGCCCCCGTCGCCACATAGGCCGCCGCCAGCATGCCGCCCACCAGCGCCAGCGCGTCGCCGGCCAGCGCCCGGCTCGACACCGACAGGTCGACCCCCGACAGCACCAGCACCCCCGCCAGCGCGACCAGGATGCCCGCCCACATGCCCCGGTTGACCTGCTCGCCGCGGCGGCGGTCCAGCAGAGCCGACCACACCGGTTGGGTGGCGACCAACGCCACCGAGGACGCCACCGAGGTCAGCGACAGGCTGGGAATCCACGTGGCGAAATGGGCGGCCAGCAGCACGCCTGCCAACGCGATGCGACGCCGTTCGCAGGCACCGAGAGCCGCCACCTCCGTACGGCGCCGCGCCATGGTGAAGGGCACCAATACCGCGGCCGCCAGCACGTTGCGCCAGGCGGCGATGACCAGGGCAGGTGCCGCGGCCTGGCGCACCAGGGGCGCCGAAGTCGACACTGCCGCCACCGCCACGCCCAGCAGCACCAGGTCGGCGGGTCGGGGTCGTTGCACTCCGACAGCCTGCCGGATCCGGCCCCTATGCTCCGGCGCCATGAGTCTCGACCCCGCACTGGCGCGCATGCTCGATGACATGATCGCCAGCGGCGCACCCGGCCTCCACGAGATGGGCGTGCAACCGGCCCGGGATCTCATGGCCATGATCACCGCCCTCGACGGCGAGGCCGAGGCGGTGGCGTCGGTGCAGGATGTGAGCATCCCGAGCCGCGAGGGGCCGATCGCGGCCCGTCTCTACCGTCCCCAGGGCGCCGGGTCGGGGGCGCTCGGGGTGCTGCTCTGGTTCCACGGCGGAGGCTTCGTGATCGGCGATCTGGCCTCCGCCGACCCCACCGCCCGCAAGCTGGCCAACCGGTCGGGCGCGCTGGTGCTGTCGGTCGACTACCGCCTGGCGCCCGAACACCCCGCTCCCGCTGGCGTCAACGATGCCGCCGACGCGCTCGACTGGGTGGCCGGCGGCGGGCTCGGGCCCGGCGCCGATCCCACCCGGCTGGCCGTGGCCGGCGACAGCGCCGGCGGCAACCTGGCGGCGGTGACCGCGCTGGCGGCCCGGGACCGATCTGTGCCCCTGGCCGCCCAGTTGCTGGTCTATCCGTGGCTCGACCTCACCGGAGGCGCACCGTCGATGCACACCAACGGCGACGGCTACCTGCTCACCCGTGCCTCCCTGGAGTGGTTCGCCGGGCACTACCTGCCCCCGCAGGCGGACGTGAAGGATTGGCGGATCTCCCCCACGTATGCCTCGTCGCTGGCGCACCTGGCGCCCGCCATGGTCGTCACCGCCGGCTACGACCCCCTGCGTGACGAGGGCGACGCCTACGCCGCCGCGCTGAGCGCCGCCGGAGTGGCGACCGAGCACTGCCCGTACCCCGACATGATCCACGGGTTCGCCAGCATGGCGTCGCTCACCCCACGGGCCGAGGAGATGCTCACCGCCGCCGGACGGTTCCTACGGGGCCATCTCGGCTGAACTGGCCGAGCACCGACCGAGCGCCACCGCCGAAGCGGCCCGGCATCGCTAGACGTCGAGGTAGCGGGTGGCGGCACCGGCTGAGGCCGCGATACCCACGAGGGACCCGGCAATCAGCAGGTAGAACGACACCACGAACACGTCACCGTCCTCGAGCCGGAACCCGGCGAACGGCCCACCGAGGTCGAGCAGGCTGGGCAGGATCGTCTTCTCGGCGGCGAACACCACGAAGATCCCGGCCACCGCACCGAGCACGCCCTGCACCAGACCTTCGGCCATGAACGGGATCCGGATGAACCAGTTGGTGGCGCCCACCAACTTCATCACCTCGATCTCGCGGCGGCGGCTGAACATGGCGACGCGGATCGAGTTCACGATCAGCACCAGCGAGGCGCCGCCCACCACGATCGACATCACGATCAGGACCTTGCCGATGTTGGCGAAGGCCTTCTCCTGCTTCTTCAGCGCGGCGGGTGCCGCGGCGATGTCGTACACGCCCGGCTCCTGCTTCAACTGATCGGTCAACGACAACACGAGGTTGGAGGAGCCGTCCTTGAGGAACACCTTGAAGTTCGTGGGCAGATCGGCGGCGGAGATGTTCTTCCACAGTTCGGGACGGTCGGCGAAGATCTCCTTGAACTCGGCGTAGGCGGCCTCGTGGTCGAGGAACTTGTTCGACTTCACCTGTGGCAATCCAGTGAGCGTGCGCTGCATGGCGTCGATCTGGGCCTGCGAGGCGTCGGTCTTCATGAACACGACGAACTGCACGTTGCCCCGGTAGCGGATGTTGGCGCGCTCCACACCCTTGTTGGCCAGGAAGAACGCACCCACGAAGGAGAGGGTGAGCGCGATGGTGACCACCGTCGCCATCGTGAGGGTGATATTGCGCCGGAGATTGGATGCCATCTCCTTGGCGACGTAATCGACCTTCAATGCCATGGGTGCACTCCGCTCACTGGTACACGCCCCGGCTCTGATCTCGCACGATGACGCCCCGGTCGAGTTCGATCACGCGACGGCGCATGGAGTCGACGATGGTGCGGTCGTGGGTGGCCATGACCACCGTGGTGCCGGTGCGGTTGATGCGGTCGAGGAGCCGCATGATGCCCACTGAGGTGGACGGGTCGAGGTTGCCGGTGGGCTCGTCGGCCAGCAGGATCAGGGGACGGTTCACGAAGGCCCGGGCCACCGACACCCGTTGCTGCTCACCACCGGAGAGCTCGTCGGGATAGTTGCTGACCTTCTTGGACAGGCCCACCAACTCCAGGATGGCGGGCACCTGGGTCTTGATCACGTGCTTGGGCCGGCCGATGACCTCGAGGGCGAAGGCCACGTTCTCGTACACGGTCTTGTTGGGGAGCAGCTTGAAGTCCTGGAACACGCAGCCGATGTTGCGGCGCAGGTAGGGCACCTTCCAGTGGGTCAGCTCGCCGATGTCCTTGCCAGCCACGAAGACCCGGCCCCGCTCGGGGGTCTCCTCTTTGTTCATGAGCCGCAACATGGTCGACTTGCCCGACCCGGAGGAGCCGACGAGGAAGACGAACTCACCCTTCTGGATGTCGGCCGTGGCGTCGCGGAGGGCGACGACTTCGCCCTTGTAGACCTTGGTGACGTTTTCCAGCTTGATCATGGACGTGACAATCCGGTGCTCGACTGACGGGGTACGCGAAACGGGACTGGTTTCGTCCGCACGCTTCTGGGGGCGAGGCTACCAGCGGGCTCGGGGCTGGTAACGACAGGGGGCCTCAGTTGGCCGCCCGCTGCCACCGTAGGTAGGCCTCCATGAACGGGTCCAACTCGCCGTCGAGTACTGCGTTCACGTTGCCGGTCTCTTGCTCGGTGCGCAGGTCCTTGACCAGCTGGTACGGCTGGAGCACGTAGCTGCGGATCTGGCTCCCGAATCCGACTCGCTGCTGCTCGCCCTGGATGGCGTTGAGCTGGGCCTCCCGCTCCTGGCGCTCCAGGTCGGCCAGGCGGGCCTTGAGCATGGTCATGGCCTTGGCCCGGTTCTGGAGTTGGCTGCGTTCGACCTGGCAGGAGACCACGACCCCGGAGGGCTTGTGGATGAGCCGTACCGCCGAGGAGGTCTTGTTCACGTGCTGGCCACCGGCGCCCGAGGACCGGAACACCTGCATCTCGATGTCGGCCTCATCGACCTCGATGTCGATGTTGTCGGAGTCGTGCAGCATGGGCACCACGTTGAGGGCGGCGAAGGCGGTCTGACGCTTGCCCTGGGCGTTGAAGGGGCTCATCCGCACCAGCCGGTGCACACCCCGCTCCGATTTGAGCCACCCGTAGGCATAGCGGCCCTTCACCACGAACTCGGCCGAGGACAGGCCAGCCTCGCTGCCGGCGGTGGAGTCCTCCACCTCGACCTCGAAGCCGTGGGCCTCGGCCCAGCGCACGTACATGCGCAGCAGCATCTCGGTCCAGTCCTGGGCGTCGGCGCCGCCCTCGCCCGAGGACACCGAGCACAGCGCGTCGCGCTCGTCGTGGTCATCGGCGAACAGCGACCGCAGCTCCAACTCGTCGAGCTTGCGGGCCACCCGGGCCAATTCGGCGGCGATCTCGGGCTCCTGGGACTCGTCGCCCTCCTCGCGGGCCATCTCGGCCAGGGTCTCGGCGTCGTCCACCGCGCCCAACAGGCCGTCGTACAACTCGAGGTCGCCGGTCACCGAGGCCAGCTCGCCGGTGAGGAGACGGGCGTTGTCGGGGTCGTCCCACAGGTCGGGCCGTGATGCTTCGGTCTCCAGTTGCGGCTGGCGCATGCGGAGTTGGTCGATCTTGAGGTAGACGCCGGCCTCCTCGAGCCGTACCCGCAGCGATTTGAGCTCGTCGGAGAAATCACGCACCGGTGCCCACCTTTCTCAGTTGGCGCCGTGGCACAGCTTGAACTTCTTGCCCGACCCGCACGGGCAGGGGGCGTTGCGGGGGGTCTTGTCCCAGTCGGACTTCACCACCGGCGTGTTCACCGGCTCGTCCATCGCCGCCGGTGGTGCGGGCACCGCCTCGCCGCCGTTGGAAGCCGCCGCCGCGGTGGCCTCCCAGGCGGCCTGCAAGCCCCCACCGGCGGAAGGGTCCTCGGGGGCCGAGTAGGTCATGTCGGACACGGCCATCGCCTCGACATCGGGCTGGGTGACGGTCACCTGCACGTGCATCAGGTACTTCACGAAGTCCTGGCTGATGCCGCGCATCATCTGGCCGAACATGTCGAAACCTTCGCGCTGCCACTCCACCAGCGGGTCCTTCTGGCCCATGGCCCGCAGGTGGATGCCCTCCTGCAGGTAATCCATCTCGTAGAGGTGCTCACGCCACTTGGTGTCGATGATCTGCAGCATCACCTGGCGCTCGACCTCGCGCATGATCTCGGCGCCCAACTCGTCCTCGCGGGCCTCGTAGCGGGCGACCGCCTCGCTGGTCAGCAACTCGTAGAGGTGGTCGGTGGTGCTGCACTGCTCGCGCAACGCCTGCGCGGTGTAGGCGCTCTCCCAGTAGGTGTGGATCTCGGTGACCAGGCCGTCGAGGTCCCACTCCTCGGCGTAGTCCGACACGCAGTAGATCTCGATGGTGGCCTCGACCGCGTTGGCCAGTTCCTCGATGGCCTCCTCACGCAGGTCGGAGCCGGCCAGGATCTGGTCGCGGCGCTTGTAGATCACCTTGCGCTGCTCGTTCATGACCTCGTCGTACTGGAGGACGTTCTTGCGGATCTCGGCGTTGCGCTGCTCGACCGTGTTCTGGGCCCGCTCGATGGCCTTGGTGACCATGCGAGCCTCGATGGGCACGTCGTCGGGCATGGCCTTGGTCATCACCCAGTTCATGGCGCCGGTGGCGAAGATGCGCATCAACTCGTCCTCGAGGGACAGGTAGAAGCGGCTCTCGCCGGGGTCGCCCTGACGGCCGGCGCGGCCTCGCAACTGGTTGTCGATCCGGCGGCTCTCGTGCCGCTCGGTGCCGAGCACATAGAGCCCACCCAGTTCCCGCACCCGGTCGCCCTCGGCGGTGGCCTCGGCGTCGAATTTGGCCAGCAGGGTCTGGAACCGGGCCTGGCCCTCCTCGGTCTCGAGGTCGAGCCCCTCGGCGATCACCTCTCGCTCGGCCAGCCCCTCGGGGTTGCCGCCCAGCAGGATGTCGACGCCTCGGCCGGCCATGTTGGTGGCCACCGTGACCGCCCCCAGGCGCCCGGCCTGGGCCACCACGTGCGCCTCCCGGGTGTGTTGCTTGGCGTTGAGGACCTCATGTGGGATCCCCCGCTTCTCGAGTAGGCGGCTGAGCCGCTCGGAGCGGTCCACCGAGGCGGTGCCCACCAGGATGGGCTGGCCCCTCTCGTGACGCTCGGCCAGGTCCTCCACCACCGACTCGAACTTGGCGGCCTCGGTCCGGTAGATGAGGTCGGGCTGATCCAGCCGGACCAACGGCTTGTTGGTGGGGATGGGCACGACCTGCAGGCCGTAGGTGCCTGCCAGTTCGGAGGCTTCGGTCTGGGCGGTACCGGTCATGCCGGCCAACTTGTCGTAGAGACGGAAGTAGTTCTGCAGGGTGACGGTGGCCAGGGTCTGGTTCTCCTCCTTGATCCGCACCCCCTCCTTCGCCTCGACCGCCTGGTGCAGACCCTCGGACCACCGGCGACCCTCGAGGATGCGCCCGGTGAACTCGTCGACGATCTTCACCTCGCCGTTCTGGATGATGTAGTCCTTGTCGCGCTGGTACAACTCCTTGGCCTTGAGGGCCGCCTGGAGCTGGTGCACGAGGTTGTGGGCCACGCCGTCGTAGAGGTTCTCGACCCCCAGCGCCGCCTCCACCTTCTCGATGCCGGGCTCGAGGGGGGCGACGATGCGCTTCTCCTCGTCGACCTCGTAGTCCTCGTCGCGTCGAAGGCCGCGCACGATGGAGGCCATCTTGTAATAGAGCTTGGTGGCATCGGCCACCCGCCCGGAGATGATCAGCGGGGTACGGGCCTCGTCGATGAGGATGGAGTCGACCTCGTCGACGATGGCGTACACGTGGCCCCGCTGGGTCTTCTGGGCCTGGGTCATGGCCATGTTGTCGCGCAGGTAGTCGAAGCCGAACTCGTTGTTGGTGCCGTAGGTGATGTCGCAGGCGTACATGGCCCGCTTCTCGTCCGGCGTGGCGTCGTTGGGCACGATGAGACCGACCGAGAGACCCAGCCACCGGTGGATCTGACCCATCCACTCGGCGTCACGGGACGCCAGGTAGTCGTTGACCGTGATGAGGTGCATGCCCTGGCCGTTGAGGGCGTTCAGGTAGGCGGCCAGCGTCGACACCAGGGTCTTGCCCTCGCCGGTCTTCATCTCGGCAACCCAGCCGAAGTGCAGGGCGGCGCCACCCATGAGCTGCACGTCGTAGTGGCGCTGGCCGATCACCCGTTTGGCGGCCTCCCGGGTGACGGCGAACGCCTCGATCAGGATGTCGTCGAGGTCCTCACCATTGGCCAGCCTCTGGCGGAAGTCGGGGGTCTTGGCCTTGAGCGCGTCGTCGGACAGCGCGCTGATCTCGGACTCGAAGGCGTTGATGTCAGGTACGAGGCCCGCCAGGGCGCGGACCTTGCGGCCTTCGCCGGAGCGCAGAATGCGATCGAAGATGCCCATGAGGCCAGGAAGCGTACCGGCCCGACCACCACCCGGGATCGCCGGGCGGGGCCAGGACCGGAATTCGACGTGATCACCGTGGACCGAGCCCACTCCGAGCGGGCTGCGCACGGGCAGGATCACCCGCGCCACTGCGGTGACTACTCAGTGAATGTCGAGCAACTTCTCGCGCACGGCGTAGACGACCGCCTCCATGCGCGAGTGCAGGTGGAGCTTCTCGAGGATGTTGCGGACGTGGTTCTTGACCGTGTTCTCCGAGATGAACAACTGGTCGGCGACCTCACGGTTGGACATGCCCTGGGCCACCAGCTTGAGGACCTGGAGTTCCCGGTCGGTGAGCTTGGGCACCGCCACCCGCTGCTGGGCCTGCTTGGCCAGGTTGTTGAACTCGTTGAGGAGCTTCGAGGCCATCGAGGGGCTGATGAGACTCTGGCCGGTGACCACCGCGCGGATGGCGTTCGCCACCTCTTCGATACTGATCTCCTTGAGGAGGTAGCCGGTGGCGCCTGCCTTGACCGCCTCGTACAGGTCTTCCTCCTCGTCGCTGACGGTGAGCATGAGGATCTTGGTGGTCGGCACGGCGGCGGCGATGGCCCGGGTTGCCTCGATGCCGGACATGCGCGGCATGCGCACGTCCATGAGCACGACATCGGGTGCGGCCTCTTCGGCCTTGCGCAGCGCGTCCTCGCCGTCTTCGGCCTCGGCGACGACTTCCATGCCCTCCTCGGACTCGAGCACCATGATCAGGCCCCGCCGGAACAACGCATGGTCGTCACAGATCAGGACCCTGATGGGATCGTTGGCCGAGGCCCCCCCGATGTCAGTCATACGCCCAGCGTAACTGGTTATTCGTGAGCAGCCCGGGTCACTGGCGATCAGGCCACGTCGATCAGCCCGATATCGCCGTCCTCGCGGCGATAGATCACCGCGGCACGGCCGGTTTCGACGTGGGTGAACAGGAAGAAGTCGTGGCCGAGTAGTTCCATCTGCAGTACGGCCTCCTCGGCACCCATCGGTTTCATCTCGTGTGCCTTGCTCTTCACGATCCGGGGGCCACCCTCGTTCTCGGCGGCCAGCAGCGCGGCGGCGTCGAGCTCCTGGGCGGGGGTCAACAACTCGCCCACCTTCGGGCCTGTGTGGCTCCGGCGCAGCAGCTTGGTCTTGAGCTTGTGGAGCTGGTGCTCGAGCTTCTCCACGGCGATGTCGACCGCGGCAAAAGCATCGGGGGCGGCGACCTTGCAGCGGACGTGATGACCGTGACCGGACATCGTCACCTCGCAGACCTGCCGATTGGGATTCCGGCTGGAGCGGTGCTCGGTGAAGTGCACCTCCGCGTGGTCCATGCCTTCGAGAAACCGGCCGAGCCGGGAGATCTTCTCGACGGCGATGCTGCGGAGCCCCTCGGAAAGTTCCGTGTGGCGGCTGCTGACGGTGATCTCCATACCGGCTCCTGTGGGGTCGACGTCGTTGCCCGCAGACTACCGGTGCGCGCTTCGCGGTGCCGGGGTGGCCGCCAGCGTCAACCCCACGATCGCCGTGACCCCTGCCGCTCGAAGGGCGCCCGCTGCGGCCGCCAGCGACGAGCCGGTGGTGACCACGTCATCGACCAGCAGCACCCGGCCCGAGGCGCTGCCGCGCCACCCGCGGCGGGCCGTGAAGGCGACGGCGGCGCGCTCGGCCGCGTGCCGGCCCGTCTGTGCGGGGCCAGCCGAATGGCGCAAGAGGGGCCGGCAGGGCAGGCCCCGTCGGCGGGCCAGACCCCGGGCCAGCAGTTGTGACTGGTCGAAACCGCGCCGGCGCCGCCGTGCGGCCGAGGTGGGCACCCATGTCACCACGTCGAAGGCGTCGGCACCGGGGAGGACGGCAAGCGCGGCCGGCATTCCCCAGTAGGCCAGCGCGTCGACGAGGAAGGGGAGGCAGCGACGGGCGTTGCGGTACTTGAGGGCCGTCAAGAGCCGGCGGACCTCCCCCTGGTAGCGCCACAGTGCAACGCACCCGTCGAGACCATACGGAAGCGGCACCGGTGAAGCCGGAACGAACGCGGCGGCGCAGGCGGCGCAGGGCGACGCACCGGGCCACCGGCACACGGGACAATCCAGAGCGAGGAGCACCGCAGCATCGTTCCCTCAGGGTGTGGCAATGAGCCGCTCGAACCTGCGGGATCGGACATGTCCTCCAGTTCCGATGCCGGTGCGTCTGTAAGGGTGATGATGGATCTCATGCACCCACCGGCACCGCCACCACTCACCGACCTGGCGGCGTTGCATCGAGCCCACTACCGCGACCTCGTCCGGCTGGCGTCGCTTCTCAACGACGCCGTCGGTACGTGCGAGGAGGTCGTACAGGACGCGTTCGTGTCGGTCTGGCGACGCGCCCCCCGGCTGCGGGAAACCGATCGGCTGCCGGCCTACCTGCGCAGCGCGGTGCTCAACGGGGCCCGCTCGCACCTCCGGCGACGGCAGGTCCGCCAGCGGCCCGGCCATCTTCGGGTGCTGCACCTCGAGGACGGGGCCACCTCCGTGTCGGCCGAGGACGCCGCCGTGCACGACGACGACACCCGGGCCGTGCTCGGGGCACTACGCCGGCTGCCCGACCGCCAGCGCGACGTGCTCGCCCTGCGGTTCTGGGGCGACCTGTCCGAGACCGAGATCGCCGCCACCCTGGGCATCGCCCCCGGCACCGTCAAGACCCACGTGCACCGCGCGCTCGCCGCGCTGGCCACCCTTCTGGAGGATCGTCGATGAACGCCCTACCCCCTCCCCCGTTCGGGGCCGATCACGACCCCGACTCGGCCGAGACTGCCGCCGTGCAAGCCCGCCTGCGGGCCGCCGTCACCAACCGTGCGGCCTCGCTCCCGCCGATCGACGAGGCCGCCGGCCTGGCTGCCATCCAAGCCCGTGTGGCGCGCCGTTCACCCGCCGCCGCCCTGCCCACCCGCCGGGGAATGCTGGCGGTGCTGGGCGCGGCGGCGGTGCTGGCCGCAGTGGCGCTGGTCGTGCGCAACGACCGTCACGACACGGTGCGCACGATCACGCCCGCCTCAACCACGGCCCCGCCGTCGAGCACGACGACCACGCCCGTCACGACACCCCCCTCCGGCACCCACACGCCGGCCGAGCCCGGCATCTGGCCGGCGCCGAGCATGAACATCCGCTATCCCGACGCGCCGTCGGCCGCACTTGGCTTCGCCAAGGGGTTCCTGGGTCAGCCCAACGCGGTGGTCGACACCGCGGCGTCGACGGCTCCCGGGGTCGTGGCCGTACGTCCGAACCCTGGGCCCGGGCCGATCACCCTGGTGCGGACCGCCCAGCACGACGACGGGTTCGTGGTGGTGGATGCCTCCACCGAACAGATCCAACTGGAGAGCCTCGCCACCGGCGACACGCTCACCGAGGTGCTCGACGTGTCGGGCCGCAGCGTCGCCTTCGAGGCCACGCTCAGCGTGCAACTGTGGCCGGCGGACCTGACGGCGGCGCCGCTGGTGGACAAGATCACCATGGGTGGCGGCACCGAACTCATGCCCTTCCACACGACCGTCAACGTCCCCTCCACCGCCTCCGGTCCCCTGGTCCTGCTCTTGGCCGAGGTGGATGCCAGTGGTCGCAGCACCTTCTCCTACGCCACCGTGGTGCGGCTCGATCCGCCCACTCCGATCGTGGCCGTCACCGGGGGGCACCTCGAGCACCTGAGCCGTGACGGGAAGTTCGCCAAGCCGATCGCCGGCGCACCGGCGGTGGCGTCGGTGCACGGTGGGTTCGCCACGCTGCCGGGCGATTGTGCCGGCACCCGGTCGCTCGCCTCGTTGCACGGCGGCCCTGCCGACCCCGCCGCCGTGCGCACCGCCCTGGCCGCCACCACCGGCGGCACTGGCATCGTCACGGTCGCCTGCGATGGCGCGGTGACCGGTGACAGCCACACCGTGGGTTCCGGTCAGTCGGTGGCCGGTGCGGATATCCGAGCCGTCGAAGCCGGCGCCGGTACCGGCCCGGCCGTCCTCGAGCTCGACGTGGGAGGGAAGCGCCTCCTGCGCCGCCTCGACATCGCCACCGCACAGACGCTCGATGACAGCGCCTACCTCGTCGACGGGCAGTCGGCCACGTTCCTCGACGATCACACCAACGCCTATGTCGCCGGCGACGGCCTCGTGTACTCCCTCGACGTCACCGCCGCCACCCCGACATCGACGCTGCTGTTCGACCCGGGCAAGCCGGTCGTCAGCCTGGATGCCAACGAGTCCAGCCTGCTGTTGTTCGTGACCAGCGACGGCGGCTTGTTCGCCTGGGCACCGGGCAGCGGCCTCGATCTGATCGGCGAGGGCTACACCTCCGCCGCCTGGTAGCCGGCCGCATCCCTTCTCCCGAGGGAAACCGGTGGGTGGTCCCGCCCCGCCCACCGGTACCCTCGCGCCGGTGACCACCTTCGTTCGGGGCTCGCGCCGGGCCATCGCCCCCCGGCTGCCCCGGCTGCTCCTGGGCCTGGTGCTCTGCGGGGTCGGCATCAGCCTGATGGTGGCCTCCGGTCTGGGCCTGGCACCGTGGGATGTGCTGCACCAGGGCATCAGCAACCGCACCGGCATCGCCATCGGCACCGTGGGCATCGGGGTGGGCCTGGTCGTCTTGCTGTGCTGGTTGCCGCTGAAGGAGCCCTACGGGCTGGGCACGGTGCTCAACGTGGCCATCATCGGTGCCACCATCGACCTGATCCTGCCTCATCTGCCCGACCATCCCGGTGGGGTCGAGGCCTGGCTGTTCCTGCTGGTGGGCACGTTCCTGCTGGGGCCGGCCGGCGCGCTCTACATCGGCGTCGGCCTGGGAGCCGGACCTCGCGACGGGCTCATGACCTCGTTGGCGGCGCGGGGGTTCACGCTGTGGAAGGTTCGCACGGTGATGGAGGTGTCGGTGCTGGCGGCCGGCTTCGCCCTCGGCGGCTCGGTCGGGGTCGGCACGGTGATCTTCGCCGTGACCATCGGCCCCAACGTGCACTTCTTCCTAGAGCGGTTGAGCCTGGAGCCGTTGGCGGCCCGGCTGCCCAACGTCATCGAGGTCGAGTAGCTCTCATAGCTTCAGGGTCGGCTGGCCGAGGGCTTCGATGGTGTCCCACCGGGACCGGGCCCGCGGCAGGCTGGTCTCCGCGTGGGGCACGACGTAGAACTGATTCGCTTCGATGGCATCGAGGACCAGTGCGGCGATCTCGGCCGGGTCGCTGCCACCGGCAACGAGACCCAGCACCATGTCGCGCAGGAACGTGGAGGACGGATCGGTCGCCTCGGCCATGGAGGCGATGCCCTCGGGCAGGTTGCGTTCCGACTCCCCGATGCGGGTCCGCACCCATTCCGGACACAGCACGCTCACCCCCACGCCGGTGATGCCCCCCATCTGCAGGTCGTGGTGGAGCGATTCGCTGAGCGCCACCACCGCGTGCTTGGTGGCGTAGTAGGGGGCCATTCCCGGCCCCACCATCAGGCCAGCGGCCGACGCGGTATTGACCACGTGGCCGGTTCCCTGTTCCACCATGCGCGGTACGAAGGCGTTGACGCCGTAGGCCACCCCCAGCAGGTTGACGTCCACGATCCATCGCCAGCGTTCGGCGGGGATTGACCAGGCCGGACCGCCGGTGGCCACGCCGGCGTTGTTGCAGATGATGTGGGCGGTGCCGAAGCGTTCGTAGGTGGCAGCGGCGAGCGCATCGAGCGCGTCGGGATCACGCACGTCGGTGCGCGCAGCCAGGACCTCGCCCGGCCCGGGCGTGGCGCCGACTGCTTCGGCGGCAGCGTCGAGGGCGTTGGCTTCCACGTCGGCCATCACCACATGCAGGCCGCGGGCGGCGAAGGCGTGGGACAGGGCCAATCCGATGCCGGAAGCGGCACCGGTCACCACTGCGGTCTGTTCAGGAACGAGTTGCACGGCGCGGGACGCTACTGCGCGCCCCGCGCCGTGACGCTCGAGGGATTCAGTACCGGTAGTGGTCGTGCTTGTAGGGCCCCGAGGCCGGCACGCCCAGGTAGTCGGCCTGGTTCGTGCTCAGTTCGGTGAGCTTCACGCCCAACGCATCGAGATGGAGGCGGGCCACCTTCTCGTCGAGCAACTTGGGCAGCACGTACACGCCGAGGGGGTAGCTCTCGGTGCGCTGGAACAGCTCGAGTTGGGCCAGCACCTGGTTGGTGAAGCTCATCGACATCACGAAGCTGGGGTGCCCGGTGGCGTTGCCCAGGTTGAGCAGCCGGCCCTCGGAGAGCACGATCACCGAGTGCCCGTCGGGGAAGACGAACTCGTCGACCTGGGGCTTGATCTGCACACGCTGCACATCGCTCATGCGGTAGAGGCCGGCCATGTCGATCTCGTTGTCGAAATGACCGATGTTGCCCACGATCGCGTTGTGCTTCATCCGGCTCATGAGCTCCGCCGAGAGGATGTCCTTGTTGCCAGTGGCGGTGATGAAGATGTCGGCGGTGCCGACCACGCGCTCGATGGTGGTGACCTCGAAGCCCTCCATGGCGGCCTGGAGGGCACAGATGGGGTCGACCTCGGTGACGATCACGCGACACCCCTGGCCACGCAGCGATTGGGCGCAGCCCTTGCCGACCTCGCCGTACCCGCAGACCACGGCGACCTTGCCGCCGAGCATCACGTCGGTGCCGCGGTTGATGCCGTCGATGAGGCTGTGGCGGCAGCCGTAGAGGTTGTCGAACTTGGACTTGGTGACCGAGTCGTTCACGTTGATGGCCGGGAACAGCAACTGGCCGGCCTCGAACATCTGGTAAAGGCGGTGCACCCCGGTGGTGGTCTCCTCGGTGACGCCCTTGATGCCACTGGCGATGGTGGTCCAGCGCGACGGATCCTCGGCCAGCGAGCGGGTGAGCGTGTCGAGCACCACCTTCCATTCGTCGCTGTCGTCGTCGGAGGCGGCGGGCACGACGCCGGCCTTCTCGTACTCGACGCCCTTGTGCACCAGCAGGGTGGCGTCGCCACCATCGTCGAGGATCATGTTGGGGCCGCCGCCGTCGGGCCACTGCAGGATCTGCTCGGTGCACCACCAGT
>JANMIX010000716.1:0-5936 GCA_031376015.1 Acidimicrobiia bacterium
GCGCGGCAATGAGCTTCTCGGATTCGGTCAGCACCGCCTCACCCGCCTCGCGGAAACCCTCGGGCTCGGGCAAAGGGGTCACCATGCCCGGAAAAGCGGCGACGACCGGCTCGGACCAGCAATGCACGATGCGCAGCGGCACACCCCGCACGTGCGCCTCCTCGGCGGCCCAACGCAGCGCGGCTTGGCCGGTATCGCTGCCGTCGACCCCGACGGTGATCGTGGACGGATCTGGGCTGGCAGGCATTGCATCCTCCTGGGGCCGGTGTGATTGACCCATGTCCGGTACCGCCATCCAAGCAGGGATCGGCGGGGCCCGATAGAGCACCAAGTCCCTCGGCGGCCCGAGGTCTGGCCCTGTCTGTGGCGCCACCCCGCGCCGTGCGTGCCGGCTGGTGTCAGCCCTCGCAGGACTCCCCGGCGGGTGCCACGCCCGGCTGGTAGGGATCCAGCGTGGTGGGGGTGGTAGTGGTGATGACGGGGGCGGTGGTGCTGGTGGTGACGGGCACCGTGGACGACGTCGTCGTCGTGGCCGTGGCGGGCCGGGCGTTCTGGCGCACCGTCGTGAAGTCGGGGCCCGTGGTGAGCACCAGTTCGTCCGGAGCGAGCGAGGTGTCGGGGCTGAGCGTCACCGGACTCGTGAGGTGTCGAGCGAGTAGGTCAGCGGCGGCGGCCGAGGCGGGGGCGTAGCGAATGGTCGTGACCGCGGCGCCGTGGGCGTCACCGACACCGGCAGCGGTGAAACCCACCGCGCTGAGCGCGGCCTGCACCTCAGTGGCCTGCTGGGGAACACCGGTGCCGTTGAGCACCCGCACGCTCACATCCGATTCCAGGAGTTCGCCGGCCGGCCGGCCCCGGAAGAGGTCGAGCACCGACCGATCCTGGCGCACGTCGGTCCGCAGGATCGACTGGCCGTCCGCGGACATCCCGATGGTGACGGGAAGGCTGTGGGTGACGATGTCGCTGTCGACGGTGTCCTTGAACTTCTTGGCCAGGCCGATCAGGTCGGAACGGGTGATCTTGGCGTCGATGGTGACGCTCTCCACGGCCACGTCCAAGAGGCGGTTCAGCACCAGAAGGTCGGTGATGTCGGTCTGTACCGCTTTGTGAGCGGCTTGGCGGATCAGGGTCTGCTGACGCTTGATCCGACCCAGGTCGGAGGTGGGGTCCTCGCGGTAGAAGCCGGAGCGCTGTCGCACCGAGTAGTGCCGCGAGCGGGCGAAGGCCAGCGCCTGGGTCCCGTCGAGGTGGGCACACCCGGGCGCGCTCACCGTGAGGCCGGTGAACGTGTCGCGCACCGGCGCGGAGAAGTACATGTTGACCCCGCCGAGGGCATTGACGAGCCGTTCGAAGCCCTTGAAGTCGACCTCGATGTAATGGTTCACCGGCACGTCGAAGTACTGGCGCACCGTGTCGATCAGACGCTGACGCCCCTCGCCGTAGGCCGTATTGATCTTGCCGTTGTGGTTCGTGCCGGCGATGGGCACCCACAGATCGCGAGGGAACGAGATCATGTCGATGCGCCGCACGCTCGGATCGATCCGCAGCAGCAGGATGGTGTCGCTGCGCTTGCCCGCGGGCACCTCGGTGCCGTCACCGAGAAAGGCGCCGGCACCGGGATCGTTCTTGGAGATCCCCTCCCGCGAATCGGACCCGATGATCAGGTAGTTGCTGGGCCCGTCGCTGATGACCGGGTCATCGAGGGTCACGTGCGCCCGGGCGAAGCTTCCACTCTTCCAGTAGACGTAACCGACCGCGGTCGCAGCCAGGAGGCACAGCACCGACAGGAGCACACCGAAGCCGACCGCGGCGCGTTGGGGCCATGAACGATGAGCGGGGGGACGAAGGTGACGCGCCATGGAGAGGTGCCGGCTCAGCTGCCGGCGGAGGGTTCCTTGGGCAAGCCGAGCACTCGCTCACCCACGATGTTGCGCTGAATCTCGGCCGCTCCTCCCCAGATCGTCTCGGACCGGGAGAAGAAAAAGGACGACTGCAGGACCGACACGGGATAGTCCGCCCGCGAGCGGCGCATCCCGTAACCGGGGATGAACTCCTCCTCGTCGCTCGTGCTGCCGGTGAGGATCTGGGCGTACGGACCGAGGATGTCCATCGCCAGTTCCATGGTGTCGCGATGCGTCTCGGACCAGAACATCTTGTTGGTCGCCCCCAGCGCCGCGACACCCGGGTCCTTGCGGCCCGACACTGCGGCCGACAAGGTCCGCAAGCCGTTGATGCGCTGGATCTGCACCTTGGACCATTGGCGGGCCAGCCGCTGGCGCACCAGCGGATCCGAGGCGGCGCCGTTCTGGCGGGCGAGGGAGATGATCTCGTGCAACTCCTTCTCGAAGCGGCGGTGGCCGGTGGTGGCCGAACCGCCGCGTTCGAAGCCGAGCGTGGTCATCGCCACTTTCCAACCGTCGTTCAGCCCGCCCACCACGTTCTCGCGGGGACAGCGGGCGTCGGTGAAGAAGACCTCGTTGAACTCCGCAGACCGGTCCGGCTGCACGATGGGGCGCACCTCGACGCCGGGCTGGCGCATGGGGACGAGCAGGTAGCTGATCCCCTTGTGCTTGGGCGCATCCGGATCGGTGCGGGCCAGCAGGAAGATGAAGTCGGCATCCTGGGCCTGTGTGGTCCAGATCTTCTGACCGTTGATCACCCACTCGTCACCGTCGAGCACGGCGGTGGTCTTCAGGCTGGCCAGGTCGGACCCGGCGTCGGGCTCCGAGAACCCCTGGCACCAGGAGATCTGTCCCGAGAGGATCTTGGGCAGGAACTCCTTCTTCTGCTCCTCGGTGCCCCATTGCAGGATGGTGGGGCCCACCAGGGTGTCACCGAAGAAGTCGGCCCGGAGGGGCGCGCCCGCCTTGGCGAATTCCTCGTTGAGTACCACGTTCTGCATGATCGACAGGCCTTTGCCGCCGTACTCGACCGGCCACGACGCGCAGATCCAGCCGCCTTCGAACAGCGTGGTGTTCCACTCGGCATTGAACGCCTTGCGCTCCTCGAGGGTCATCTCGAAGCCGGGCTCCAGCCATCCCTGGGGCAGATGATCCTCCAGCCAGGCCCGAATCTCGGCGCGGAACGCCTCAGCCTCAGGCGGGTAGGTCAGATCCATCGGATCATGCTGCCCCGCGGGACCGCTCCGTATCCAGCCGCCCCAACGGTCTTGCTCCCCGTTGCACCGGCATAGGCTCCGTCGCCATGGCCATGACGGAGTCACCCCCTTCCACCAAACCGGCGCGCTGGACAGCGCAGTGGAAGGAACTCAAAGACGAGGTCATCGACACCGGGCTGTGCACCGGATGCGCCGGCTGCGTGGTGGTGTGCCCCCATGAGGTCATCGGGTACAACCACGAGGCGGGGGGCTACACACCCTTCCATCTCGAAGAGGAACTCGGTCCCGACAACTGCGTGCACGGTGAGAAGGGCTGCACTTCCTGCACCCGTGCCTGCCCCCGGTTCCGTGCCTGGGAGCCTGAGGCCGACGAGCATCTCTTCGCTCGCACCCGCCGGCCCGAGGAGGCCTCGGGCATCTATCAGGACATCCTGCTCACCCGGGCCAGCGACGACCACATCCACCGCACCGGCCAGGACGGCGGTCTGGTGTCGGCCATGCTCATCTGGCTGCTCGACCATGACTACATCGATGGAGCACTCACCTCGTTCCTCGACGGCGAGGCCGGCGATTGGAAGGCCAAGCCGGGAGTGGCCACCACCGCCGAGGAGGTCCTGCGGGGCGCGGGCAGCCGCTACACCTACTCGGCCAACACCCTGGCCGCGGTGGAGGCCAACGAACGCGGCCTGAGCCGGCTGGCGTTGGTGGGCATGAGCTGCCAGGTGTCCAGCCCGCCGGTGATGTGGCACCGCAAGGTGGGGAAGGCTTCCAAGCCCTTCCTGTTCAACATCGGCCTGCTGTGTTCCAAGAGCTTCGATGACGCCATCTTCGAGGAGTTGTTCGAGACCAAGTACGGCCTGCGCAAGCAGGACATGGTCAAGATGAACATCAAGGGCGTATTCCAGATCTGGATGCGTGACGGTGCGTACCACGAGATCAACCTCAAGGAATGCCACGCCTGGACGCGCGAGGGCTGCAACCACTGTCCCGATTTCGCAGCCGAGCATGCCGACGTGTCCACCGGGGTGATCGGCTTTGACAACGACTTGACGCTCACCATCGTGCGCACCGATCTGGGCCGCGAGGTGATCTCCCGCATGGTGGCCGACGGCACGATCATCGCCCGACCCGGCGACGAGGACCCCGACGCCATCAAGCTGCTCCACAAGCTGTCGCAGAAAAGCCGCGACCGCTGGCCCACCACGGCGGTCGACTTCCCCAAGAACCCCGCCAAGAGCTGATCCGGCTCGGCACGACCGGCCGGCGGCGCGACGGCCCGCCTCAGCCGCTGAGCAAGGGCCCCGAGGAACTCGAATCGGTGGCGCCGTTGGCATCCGACGACGACGAGTCCGACGACGACGAGTCCGAGGAGTCCGAGGACAAGGAGGAGGCAACGGCCACCGCCTAGCGGGTGAGCCGGCGCACCGCCCATGCCTTCGCAGCGCGACGTCAAGAACCGGATCGACTCCGTCAAGAACATCCGCAAGATCACGCGGGCGATGGAGATGGTGGCCGCTGCGTGCCTGCGCCGCGCCGAGCAGCGCATCGAGGCCCTGCGGCCCTACGCGGGCGCGATCCGCCGGATGACCCGCCAGGCCGCCGAGGCCGCGGGCACCGAGGTCGGCAGCCTGCCGATCCTCAAGCAGCACGAGTCCACCGACACCGTCGCGATCCTGCTCGTCACGGGCGACCGCGGCCTCGCGGGCGCGTTCAACTCGCAGATCCTGCGCGCCGGAATGCGCTCGGCGAAGGAACACGAGGACGAGGGCCGCAAGCTGAGCTTCTACGCCTCGGGCCGCCGCGGCGTGTCGTCGCTGACCTTCCGCGGCCGCGACGTCGCCGGCAGCTACGTCGGCTTCACCGAGCGCCCGCAGTACGCCGACGCGCGCGAGATCGCCCAGGACCTGATCACCGCCTACGTCGACGGCGAGGTCGACCGCGTCGAGGTCATCTACAACGGCTACATCTCGCCGCTCACGCAGGAGGTCCGCAAGGAGGTCCTGCTGCCGCTGCAGGAGGCCACCGTGCTCGAGTCCGATGACGACGAGAAGGACGACAAGGACGAGAAGGAAGACGACCGCGGCGGCGACGGCGAGGACGGCGGCAAGCACGCGCTGGTCGAGTACGAGCCCGACCCCGAGGAGATCCTCAAGCAGCTCGTGCCCGACTACGTCGAGATCTCCGTGTACCGGGCGCTGCTGGAGTCCAGCGCGTCCGAGCTCGGCGCCCGCATGACCGCCATGCGCAGCGCGTCGGACAACGCCGCGGACGTCATCGACGACCTCACGCTCGAGATGAACCGCGTCCGCCAGGCCGAGATCACGCAGGAGATCATGGAAGTGGTCGCCGGCGCGGAAGCACTTACGTAAGGAACCAGGAGATATTCATGGCCGCTACCGCGGACGAGAACAAGACCGAAGAGACGAAGGCCAACGTCGGCCGGATCGAGGAGATCCAGGGCGTCGTGGTCGAGGCCGTCTTCCCCGACGAGCTGCCCGAGATCAACTCGGCCATCACGGTCGAGGTGCCCGGCGCGCACGACACCGAGGGCCGCATCCTTGTGTGCGAGGTGCAGCAGCACCTCGGCGACGACCGCGTCCGCGCGGTCGCGATGGACTCGACCGACGGCCTGGCCCGTGGCGCCGAGGTCACCGACACCGGCGGCCCGATCACCGTGCCGGTGGGAAAAATGACGCTCGGCCGCATCTTCAACGTGCTCGGCGAGGTCATCGACGAGGGCGACGACATCGAGGTCGACGAGCGCTGGCCGATCCATCGCCACGCCCCGAACGTCGAAGACCTCATCCCGACGACCGAG
>JANMIX010000719.1:0-4782 GCA_031376015.1 Acidimicrobiia bacterium
GGTGCTCGCCGGTGAGTACCCCGGAGGGCTGGAGGACCCGTCGCCCGAGCCGATCCCGGGACACGCCCTTCTTCACGTGCACGGTGTCCCTCGCCATCTTGCCCCCGTCTGCAGTTGCGGCTGGGTCGGTCCCGTCGGGCACGTGTACCTCGCCCTCGCCACGATCCGAGCCCATTTCGAGTTGGCACTCGGCGCCGCTGAAATCGACCATCCAGCTGTATCCGGCGGTCACACGGCGTCCGTACAGATGTCCGTGGACCTTGACACCGCTCGTTCCAGGATTCGGGGCTGCCTGCTGGGCGGGGCGGTCGGCGACGCGCTGGGCGCACCGGTGGAGTTCGATTCACTCACCGACATCCGGGCGGCGCACGGCTTCGACGGCGTCACGGGCTATCTGCCGGCCTACGGCAGGGCAGGTGGCGCGATCACAGACGACACACAGATGACCCTGTTCACCGCCGAGGGAACGATCCGGGCGCTCATCCGTGCCCGCCACCACGGCGTGTGTCACGCACCCTCGGTCATGCACGGCGCCTACCTGCGTTGGCTGGTCACCCAGGGCTACGCCTGGCCGGCGGAGATTCCCGAGGGTGGGGCGACGAGTGGCTGGCTGGTCGATGTCGAGGGCCTACACACCCGGCGTGCGCCTGGGAACACCTGCGTCGGCGCGCTGCGGACCGGCCGGATGGGCACCGTCGAGCAGCCCATCAACGATTCGAAAGGGTGCGGTGGCGTGATGCGGGTTGCGCCCATCGGCTTCGCTGCGGGCACCGATCCCTTCGAGTTCGCGGCCGAATGCGCGGCGATCACCCATGGCCACCCGTCTGGCTACCTCTCCGCCGGCGCGCTCGCCGCCCTGATCGGCGAGCTCGTCCGTGGTGCCGAGCTCGATGACGCCCTCGACGGCGCCACCGACCAGCTGCGGGCGCAACGCGGCCACGAAGAGACGCTCGCTGCACTCGACCGAGGACGCGCCCTTGCGGCGCACGGTCGGCCGGCGCCGGAGCAACTGGAGTCGCTCGGCGGGGGCTGGGTGGGAGAGGAGGCGCTCGCCCTGGCGGTGTGCTGCGCGCTCGTCGCCGAAGACGTCCGCGACGGTCTCCTCCTCGCGGTGAACCATTCTGGGGACACCGACTCCGTCGGAAGCATCACCGGCAACATCCTCGGCGCCCTCCACGGCGTCGAGGCCGTTCCCGCCGATCTGCTCGATGGACTCGAGTTGGCCGACGTGATCACGACAGTGGCCGACGACCTGGCCGACGCGTTCTACGGGAGAGGTGTCGGCGGCGAGTACGAGCCGCACGACTCGCACATCGAGCGCCTGCTCGAGCGCTACCCCGGGTACTGACGGACGCCGATGTGTCACTTGGCGGATTGGACCGCCGCGAGTGCCCGATCTCGTCGAGAGGGCCCGCGCGGTCGCGGGTGGTAGCCCGCCGATCGGCGAAGCCGCTTATTCGATCACTCCGAGGCTGGCCGCCAGGGCTGCTTCGGCTTGCGCGCCGACGACTTGTAGGAGGAGATCGAGGGGAAGGGCGCCGATGCCGCTCGCCATGGACTTGGGGTGGGCCACGGCAACCTGGGGCGCGACGAGGTAGCACCGACCGGTGAAGCGTGGATGCCTCTCGGCGAGCGCGTGGATGCCCGAGCGTGGGTGGTCGGGCGAGGAAGCGATCTCAAAGGCGAGCGGCGTGTCGGGGTGATCGAAGACAAGGTCGACCTCGTGTTTGCCGTCGCGCCAGTGGTAGAGCCGTACACCGGTGTGTAGTGCGAGCGAACGCAAAGTCGCGGCAACGAGGTTCTCCAGGAGGGCGCCGAGTTCCGTCGGATTGTCGACTGGGGCGAGGCCGCGCTGGAGCGCAGCGTTGCGGATGGCGCCGTCGACGAAGTACAGCTTGCGGCCCCGCTTCTGCACGGTTGCCTCCCGCCCCGAGTAGTTCGGCAGGGTGAAGACCAGGAACGCCTGCTCGAGGTAGGAGAGGTAACGGTCGAAGGTGGGCTGGGACAGTCCGAGGTCGGTGCAGATGTTCGACGGTGACAGCAGGCCGGTGATCTGCGCGGCCAGCACGTAGAGCAACCGCTCGAGCATCATCGGGTTGTCGACGCCGAAGGACTGGGGAATGTCCTTGTAGACCGCTCGCTCGACCGCGTCAGTCCGCAAGACCTGTTGGGACTCGAGCAAGCGGCTGGGTTCGTCCTCGTCTGGCCGGTCACGAGCCGCGGTGAGCAGCTCGGGGAACCCGCCGACGAGCATGAACAGGCGACGCCACGCCGCGAGGTCAGGCTCGGCCCGCTGTCCTTGGCGGAGCTGGGCCAGACTGTCGGCGAGCGTGTCGCCGACGACGACAGGGCGTTCCTGCCCGACCAACGCGAGGAACTCGGTGAAGAGATAGGGCGTGAGGTGTTGCTCTGACCAGCGACCCACCCCGCTCTCCAACCGGCGCTCGCGGAGCGCCGCGGTCGCACTTGACGTCGCGGCAATCCGAACCGGCCAGTGGTCGTCGAAGAAGGTCTTGAGCCAGAGGTCCCACCGGTCCGTGTAGACGAGCTCGTCCAGCATGAGGAACACCGGCTCATCCGTGCCTGCGTTGGAGACCTCGAGTACGGCTCGGACAAGATCGCCGAGGTTCTCTTGGAGCAGCAGCGGATGGTCGAGTCGTAGCCACCAGATCCGGGATGGTCCAACCCCGGCCTCCAAGAGGTGGCTGACGGTCTGCTAGAGCGCCGTCGTCTTGCCGACCCGTCGAGGGCCAAGGACGAGCTGGAAACGGTGGGGCTCGTCGTTGGTGAGTCGCTGCCAGAGGAGCTTGGCGAGCGGGCGCTCGATCGGCCGGGCCAGCGTCGAGGCCACCTGTCCTGTGCGCTGCCACGGGTTCTGCTCGTCGAAGACCCGCTGGAGATCCTCGGGTTGTGGACGCCAGACAGCCAAGGTCGTGTCCTCCTGTTGAAGCCTGTTGCCAGAATAATACTCTTTAGATGAATGCTATTTGGCGAACTACAAACGGCGGGCCCCGCGACGGAGGCCTAAGCCAAGCCCTGCTACGCCCAGTCGACGGGCAGGACCTCCGGCAGCGAACGTTGTTACCGCCCCCGCAGCCAACAGGCATAGGTAGGCATGGATCCCGTTACGACGACAGCGAAGGCCCGCCACTTGACGCCCCCAGGACCGTCGTCGGCGGTCCGAGAAATGGGAGCAACGCCGGGAGCAACGGCCCCGACGAACATGTCGGCTCCACGCAACTGCGCCACGTCCACAACCCCCGTGACCTGCAGGTTCTTCGACTCATGACTTGAAGCCTGAACCGAAAAACCCCCTCGTACTGCACCTGGCGGAGAGGGTGGGATTTGAACCCACGGTGACTTGCGCCACACACGATTTCCAATCGTGCCGATTCGGCCGCTCTCGCACCCCTCCAGCGTCCCGCCCTCGAGTGTGGCGACCAGGCGATCTGCGGCACACCGCAGGGTCCGCTGAGAGCTGCTGCCTTCCGGCCCTGACTCGGTTCACGGCCTGCAGTTGCACAGGACCCGGCCGCCACACTCGAAGGCGGGGCCTGGAGAGGATACCCGACGGGTCTGCGCCAACGACCAGCCAGCGCCCGGCAGGCGCCCGTCCCGGGGGCGGTATCGTCCGGGGATGGCCTACCAATCCCTCTACCGGCGCTACCGGCCGCGCCGTTTCGGCGAGGTGCGAGGCCAGGAACACATCGTCACCGCCCTGCGCAACGCGGTGCGCGACGGCCGGGTGGGCCACGCCTACCTCTTCTCGGGGCCCCGCGGCACCGGCAAGACCACCAGCGCCCGGGTCCTGGCCAAGGCGTTGAACTGCACCGACCTGCAGGACGGCGAGCCCTGCCTCGAGTGCGACAGCTGCAAGTCCATCGAGGCGGGCACCAGCATGGACGTCCACGAGCTCGACGCGGCCTCCAACCGGGGCATCGATGACGTGCGCCGCATCATCGAGTCGGCTGCCCTGGCCAGCCCCGGCCGCACCAAGCTCTACATCCTCGACGAAGTCCACATGCTCACCGAAGCGGCCGAGAACGCGCTGCTGAAGACGCTGGAGGAACCCCCCACCGGGGTGGTCTTCGTGCTGGCCACCACCGACCCGCAGAAGGTGCGGCCCACCATCCGCAGCCGCACCCAGCACTATGAGTTCCACCTCCTGCCCGTCGCCGAGCTCGACGCCCACGTGCGGGCCGTGGCCGCCGACGCCGGTATCGAGGTCGACGAAGCGGCCATCGCCCACGTGCTGCGCCAGGGTGGCGGCTCGGCCCGCGACACGCTCTCGGCCCTCGACCAGATCGTGGCCGCCGGGGGTGTCGCCGACGAAGCGGTGCCGGCCGACGACCTCGTGGTGGCACTGGCCGAACGCGATCCGGGCCGGGCCCTCATCGCCGTCGCCGCCGCCGTCGCGGTCGGTCGCGACCCGCGTGCCCTCGGTCAATCGCTCATCGTCCGCCTCCGCGACGTGTTCCTGGCCGCCATGAAGGCCCCCCTCGACCATCTCAGCGACGCCGATCAGGCCACGGTCAGCGCACTGACCTCGCAGTTCTCCCGACCGTTCGTGACCCGCTGCCTCGAGGTGCTCGGCGATGCCCTCACCAAGATGCCCGAGGCCGTCGACCAACGCATCCTGTTGGAGACGGCGCTGGTCCGCCTTGCCGACGCGGATGCCGACAGTGGTGTCGATGCCTTGCGAGCGCGCATCGAACGGCTGGAGGCCGCGCTGTCCTCCGGCGCCCCCATACCCGCCGCCGTTTCGGGTGCGGCACCCCCGGC
>JANMIX010000735.1:0-4297 GCA_031376015.1 Acidimicrobiia bacterium
GAGTCGTCGGGCCGCAGGTACCAACCGGCGTAGATGCCGTCGGCGGGCAGCAGCAGTTCGTCGGGCACTTCGACGTTGGCGGTCGGGAACCCCCACTCGCGCCCGCGGGCATCGCCTCGGGCGACGGTGCCGCGCACCTCGTAGGGACGGCCCAGCAACTGGTTCGCCCGCGACAGGTCCCCCGCGGTCAGCAACCGTCGGATGGCGGTGGAGCTGACCCGCTCGCTGCCCTCCGCCGGTTCGCCATCGGAGCCCACCAGGTCGACGCCGACCACCTCGAAGCCGTACTCGGCGCCCATCTGCTGCAGTAGGGCCACGTTGCCTCGGCGACCGTGTCCGAAGTGGAAGTCGGCCCCCACCACCACCACCTTGGCGCCCAGGCAGTCGACGAGGACCTCGGTTACGAAGTCCTCGGCCGATTCCGACGCACGGGCTTCGTCGAAACGCACGACCACGGTGGTGTCGACTCCCTGCTCCGCCAGCAGATCGAGCTTGCGGTCCAGACCGCACAACAACTTCGGGGCCGACTCGGGACGTACCACCGATGCAGGGTGACGGTCGAAGGTGACCACCGCGGTCTGCAGGCCACGGGCCGACGCCAGTGCCTTGACCTTGGCGATAACGGCGCGATGCCCCCGGTGCACCCCGTCGTAGGCGCCGATCGTCACCGCCGTGCCCGAGGCCGGACGAGCACAGTCGTCGCCGTCGCGCACCACGTCCATTGACGGGGACGTTAGCGACCCCACATGCCCGGCCCCTCCATCGCTTCGTATGCCGCCGCGGTCAAAGGGCGGCGGAGGGCGGCCGGGCTCCACTGACCGACCATCCATCTCCTGCGCGCTGCGTCCGGGAGCCCGCAGTGGTGTTCAGGCGTTGGCCACGACCACGGCGGGCTTGACCGTGCCGTTCCGGTGTTCCTGGTACACCGCCAGGAGTGTGCCGGTGCCGTCGAGCACCGCCCACGGACCTTCGCCGGTGGCACCGACCACCGCGGCGTCGAGCACCTTGCCGTGCCGGACGAACCCCGCCACCTCGGCGTCGACCACCAGGTGGCCCAGGTGACCCAGACCATCGGTCATGGCTCGCACCCGCGATTCGTCGACGGCCTCGATTGGCACGGCATCGGCCAGCGTGAAGGGCCCGACGGCGGTGCGGCGCAGGTTGCGCAGGTGCGCCCCGCCCCCCAGCGCGGTGCCGAGATCGGCCGCCAGGGTCCGCACGTAGGTGCCCGAGGAGCACTCCACGGTGATGGCCAGCACTCCCGGCTCCGGGCCCGCGTCGACGTCGTAGCGGTACACCGTGACCGGGCGCGCCGCCCGTTCGATCTCGATACCGGCCCGGGCCAGTTCGTGGAGGCGCTTGCCGCCGACCTGCACCGCCGACACCATCGGCGGGATCTGCTCGATGGCGCCGGTCAGCGCGGCCGCCGCCTCCTGTGCCGCTTCGACGGTGACGGCGGACATGTCCCACGTACCGGTCACCTCGCCGCTGGCGTCGAGGGTGGAGGTTGCCGTGCCGAGCACGACCTCGCCGGTGTAGGTCTTGGTGGTCTCGCCCAGGAAACGCAGCAGGCGGGTCATGCGCCCCACCCCCACCACCAGCACGCCGGTGGCGTCGGGGTCGAGGGTGCCGGCGTGACCCACCTTCTTGGTGCCGAGGATGCCGCGCAACTTGCCCACCACGTCATGGGATGTCCAGCCGGGGGCCTTGTCGACGATGACGACGCCGTCGGTCACAGTGCCATCCGGTCTCATTCTTCGATGAGCCGCCATGGATGGCGGCCCGCCGGGGGCGGCTGATGTTCGGCCATCCCGGCGTAGCGAGCGCAAGCGAGCAGCCGGAATGAGGCGACGCCAGGATGGCGGAGCCGAATCACCATTTCAGTCGTCGACCGAGCGCAGCACGTCCTCGACCCGGGCCGCGGTTCGCTCGACCTCGTCGGGCCGGAAGGCCAGCAGCGGCGTCCGCCGCATCCGCGCCTGACGGCCGATGGCCGCCTGCAGTTGCGGTCGGCGTTCCTCGAGGGCGGCGAGCACCTCGGTGTCACGGGCCTCGCCGCCGGGGTTCTCCACCCAGACGGTGGCATGGTGCAGGTCGGGATCGACCACCACGTGCATGACGGTCACCAGCTCGAGGCGCTCATCGTTGAGGCGTTCGAGTTCCTCGGCGATGATCTCGCGGATCAACTCGTTGAGTCGGGCCGTGCGGGGGTATCGACGCTTGTTCTTCATTGCGGGTTCCTGGGGTGCTGTGTCACTGCGGATCCCTCTCCACTTCGATGACCTCGACCTCGGGGAACGAGAGGGCGAAACGCTCGACCGAGTCGAGCACCTCGCCGGCGTGCGACCACGATCCCGAGACCGTGGCGAACCCCAGCGTCGCGCGCTGCCACAGGTCCTGGTGGTCCACCTCGGCGGCGGCAACGCCGAAGCGGTTGGTGGCGCCGTGCAGGATGGTCTTGACCACGGCCCGCTTCTCCTTCAGTGAGTGACACTCCCGCAGGCGCAGGTCGAGACGCAGGGATCGGACGTGCACTCAGGTGCGAGGGATCTCGCGTTCCTCGAAGGTCTCGATGATGTCGCCTTCCTTGAGGTCCTGGAAGTCGGACAGACCGATGCCGCACTCGAAGCCGGCGTTGACCTCGCGCACGTCGTCCTTGACGCGACGCAAGGAGCTGACGCTCCCCTTCCAGATGATGGTGCCGTCTCGCAGGAAGCGGACTTTGGAGCCGCGGGTGATCGTGCCGTTGAGCACGTAGCAGCCGGCGACCTTGCCCACCTTGGGCACCGAGAAGATGGCGCGCACCTCGGCTTCGCCGGTGACCACCTCTTCGAACTCGGGGGCGAGGAGGCCCAACATGGCGTTCTCGATGTCCTCGATGACCTGGTAGATGATCTCGTAGGTACGGATCTCCACGTCCTCGCGGTCGGCCAGCTCGCGGGACTTGCGATCGGGCCGCACGTTGAAGCCGATGATGGTGGCGTTCGACGCCGCCGCCAACTGCACGTCGTACTGGGTGATGCCACCCACGGCCCGGTGCACGAAGGCCAGCTTCACGTCGTCGCGTTCGAGCTTCTGCAAGCTGGAGGTGAGCGCTTCGAGCGAGCCGGTGACGTCGGCCTTGACGATGAGGTTGAGGGTGGCAGCCTCACCGGCCTGGATCTGCTCGAAGATGTCTTCCAACTTGGCCCCGGCGGTGGAGACACGGGCGTCGCGGCCAAGGCTGGCCAGGCGGTGCCAGTGCTCGCGGGTGCCGGCCACATCGCGGGCGACCTTCTCGTCGGGGGCAACCACGAAGTCGTCACCGGCGTCGGCCACATCGGACAGGCCCAGAACCTGCACGGGCATGGAGGGCCCGGCTTCTTTGACCTGATTGCCCTTGTCGTCGATGAGCGCACGCACCCGACCCCAGGCCGGTCCGGCCACGAGGGGATCGCCGACGCGCAGCGTGCCCCGCTGCACCAGGACCGTTGCCACGGGGCCCCGGCCGGTGTCGAGGTAGGCCTCGAGCACGACGCCCTGGGCCCGACCCTCGTCGGAGGACCGGAGGTCTTCGAGGTCGGCGACCAGCAGGAGGGTCTCCAGCAGGTCGTCGATGCCCAGGTTCTGCAGGGCGGAAATCTGCACCATCTCGGTGTCGCCACCCCAGGCCTGGGGGATGAGACCGTGCTCGGACAGCTGCTGCATGACCCGCTCGGGGTTGGCCTGCTCGCGGTCGACCTTGTTGATGGCGACCACGATCGGCACGTCGGCGGCCTTGGCGTGGTTCAACGCCTCCACGGTCTGGGGCATGACGCCGTCGTCGGCCGCCACCACGAGGATGACGATGTCGGTGGCCTCGGCGCCCCGGGCCCGCATGGCGGTGAACGCCTCGTGGCCGGGGGTGTCGATGAAGGTGACCGCTCGGCCGTCCTTGACCACCTGGTAGGCACCGATGTGCTGGGTGATGCCACCGGCCTCGCCCGCCACCACGTTGGAGTTGCGGATCTGGTCGAGCAGCTTGGTCTTGCCGTGGTCGACGTGACCCATGATGGTGACCACAGGCGGCCGCAGGGGCCAGTCGTCGCCCTCTTCGATCTCCTCGGCCGGGAGCATCAGCTTCTTCTGGAGCTCGACTTCCTGCTCCTCGCCGGGATTCACCAGACGGATCTCGGCGCCGATCTCGGCTGCGAACAGCTCGATCATGTCGTCGCTGAGCGACTGCGTGGCCGTGACCTTCTCGCCCTGCTCCATGAGGAACCGGACGACGTAGGCCGCGGTGCGGTTGAACTTGGGGCCGAGCTCCTGCGCGGTCGAT
>JANMIX010000749.1:0-2919 GCA_031376015.1 Acidimicrobiia bacterium
GCGAGGTGATCCGGGTGGCGAGCGGCACGCCCGGTCCGGGTAGGTCGCGGCACAAGCGCTTGAGCGTGCCGGTACGGCCCGCGGCACCTGTGTGGTTGCGGCGCACCCAGTGGACGTGCTCGGGTGCCAGGGCCACGACGACGTCCGCCGCTTCCAACAGGTCGCGGGTTGCCTGCCGGCTGCGGTGGTCGGGTACGCCCAGCCCCACCGAGCCGAGCGCGCTGCGGGTCCGATGCGACATCGGTTGTCCCTCCACCACCAGCGTGCCGGCAGTGGTGATCGACGCCGACGGGAGGTGGTGGGCCAGGGCGGCCCCCGCCATCACCGACCGTGCCGCGTTGCCGGTGCAGATGAACACGACATGCGGCGCGGCATCCCCGGCACCGCCGGAGTGCCCGGGATCCGCCGGGGTCACTGGCGCACCATGAGCCCACCATCGACGACAAGCGTCTCCCCGGTGACCCACGAGGAAAGGTCACTGGCCAGGAAAAGGGCCGCGCCGGCGATGTCGGCGGGCTCCCCGAGCCGGCGCATCGGGAACGTCTGGGCGATTGCATCGCCATGGCGCTCCCACAACGCCCGGGCGAAGTCGGTCTTCACCAGCCCCGGCGCCAGCGCGTTGACACGCACCGCGGGCCCGAGTTCGGCCGCCAGCACATGGGTGAGGTGAACCAATCCGGCCTTGAAGGTGTTGTAGGCGCCGATGCCGCCCTCCCCACGGAAGGCGCCCACCGAGGCCACATTGATCACCGAGCCACCCCTGTCGCGCATCCCGGCCCGCCACGCGGCCTGGGTCCACACCAGGGGCCCGCGCAGGTTCACCTGGTGGATCTTGTCCCAGCGACTCAGTTCGATGTCGATGAGCGGGCCCATGTAGGGGTTGGTGGCGGCATTGTTGACCAGCACGTCGACAGAGCCGAAACGTTCGACCGTGCCCGCCACGCACGCCTCGGCGGCGTCAGGATCGCCGGCGTTGGCGGCGAAGGTCGCGACCTCACCCGACCCGGTCGCCGCGCCGCCGGTCAACTCGGCGGCTGCTGCCGATAGGTCGTCGGCCTTGCGCGACGTGAGCATCACCGCCGCGCCCGCCTCGCACAGCGCAGCCGCGATGGCGCGTCCGATGCCACGCGAACCCCCTGTCACGAGGGCCACCTTGCCGGTCAGGTCGATGGTCGTCGCCATGGGGTGCTCCTCCTGGTAAGCGTCGCGCTGCGCGGTCGCCCCGTGATCCTGCACGATCCGGCCGCCGAGACGCGAGCCGGCGCTCGGGATCCCCCGTGGAGCGATTCGGGCGTAATGTGCCGCTTCGAGGGGCGAGCAAGGCGACGGGTGCTTTGGCGGCGTGCCTGACGGTGGTGTCCGACAACGAGGGAGGAAGTCATGTACCGAGCGATCGTGGTGGGAACCGACGGGTCGCCGTCGGCGCGAGGTGCGGTGATCCACGCCGGTGAACTGGCGAAAGCGACGGGTGCGAAGCTGCACATCGTCTGCGTCATGCGCCCCGCAGTGGCGCTCGTGGGGGCTCCGGAGCTCGTGATGCCGGTGGACACCGCGGGCGAGGCGGATGCGGTGCGCGCCATCCTCGACGACGCCAGCCGTGACGTGGCCCCGCACGGCATCGCCGTCGAGACGCACTCGCCCGTCGGGTCACCCGCCAGCTGTCTTATCGATGTCGCTGCATCGATCGATGCCGATCTGCTGGTGGTGGGCAGCCGTGGGCTGCACGGCGCTCGACGGATCCTGGGCAGCGTGCCCAACTCCGTCACCCACCACGCCCCCTGCCACGTGCTGGTGGTGCAGACCGGCTGACGGGCGTCGGGACGTCCCGCCCGCGGGGCCTGGTTTCCTAGGGCCGATGATCGCCCACGGCGACCTGCTCGACCACCACGATCAGCACGACCGCGGAAGCGATGGCCACCAGTGAACCCAGCACGTTGAGCTCGAAGATGTCGCCGGTGCCCAGGGCGTTGGCGATGACCCCACCGATGACCGAGCCGGCGACGCCCAGGCCCAGGGTTGCCAGCATGCTGAGGTGCTGGCGACCCGGGACGAGGAGGCGAGCGACCGCCCCGACGAACAAACCGAAGACGATGAATCCGATCAACACGACCTCCAAGGGATTGCTCGAAACACTGAGTGATCTTCGAGAGCGCCGGTGGGTACACCCAGAGCCGTGCGGACCGTACCCACAGTGCCCGAGTCCAGAACCGAGCCGCAGCCGGCGCCCGCGCCGACGCGGCGTGCGGTCCACGGCCCCGGCACAGATCCCGTGGGCGGACCAGGGCCCAGCGGTCGGACTTCTCCGCCTCGGCGTACCGGCAGTAACTTTTCCAGGATGAAGAAGCGCACCCTCCTCTCCCTCAGCTTCGCCGTGGCTGCAGCGGGCGCCGTCGTCGCCACGAGCCGGACCGACAAGAAGTGGCGCGCTGCCAACCAGCCGGGGCTACTGGACCTGCCCGAAGGGCGCACCCTCAAGGTCGAGTCGGCCGACGGCGCGATCCTCGATGCCGTCGACCTCGGCCCCGTCGACGGCCGCGTGTTCGTTGCCTTCCACGGCTGGACCTGCCGCCGCTCGTTGTGGGCGCCGGTCGCTCGCCGCCTCATCGAATCGGGCCACCGGGTGGTGCTCGTCGACCACCGGGGCCACGGCGACTCAACCGTCGGGGCCAAGGGCTGCACCATCGAAGCACTGGCCGACGACCTGGTGGCAGTACTCGAAACCCTCGACGCCCGCGACGCGATCGTGGCCGGCCATTCGATGGGTGGCATGACCATCCAGTCCTGCGCAGGGGTGCACCCCGACGTGCTGCGCGAGCGGGTGGCGCATGTGTTCCTGGTGGCCACGGCCGCCCATCACCTGCGGCCACCGCAGTTCGCCACCGCAGCGGTGAGGGTCATCGGCAGCGCCGGGATCGAGCG
>JANMIX010000771.1:0-1578 GCA_031376015.1 Acidimicrobiia bacterium
AGGCTGACCTGCTCCAGGAACTGCTCGATGCTCTCGGCCTCCTCGGCCGAGCCCACCAGCTCCGCCAGGTTCTCCAGCCGACCCTCCGCCTCGATCGTGCGCTCCTCCTGGAGCTCGATGAGGTAGGCGGACCGGTCCAGCAGCGCCTGCAGGAGCGGGGCCGGCTTGTCCTCCGCGGCCAGGTCCACCACGCCGTCGACGAGCTCGAGGTAGCGGGCGATGCCCTTCACCGCCGTGCCGGTGATGCCGGCGGCCTCTGCCTGCCGCAGCGCGTCCGTGAAGGCGAGGCCGCGGCTCGAGGCATAGGCGTCGAGCTTGCCGATGCTCGAGTCGCCGATCCCGCGCTTGGGCGTGTTCAGGATCCGCTTCACGGACACCTCGTCCTGCGGGTTGATCACGGCCTTCAGGTACGCGAGCGCGTCCTTGATCTCGCGCCGGTCGTAGAACCGGGTGCCGCCGATGACCTTGTACGGCACGCCCATGCGGGTGAGGTTCTCCTCCACCACGCGGCTCTGGGCGTTGGTGCGGTAGAAGATCGCGATGTCGTCCCACCGGACGTCGCCGCCGTCGTGCAGCTTGGCGATCTCCCGGGTGACCCACTGGGCTTCGTCCACCTCGTCGTCGCCGTGGTAGCGCACGATCAGCTGGCCGTCCCCCCGGTCCGTCCAGAGCTCCTTGGCCCGACCCGTCAGGTTGTTGGCGATGACGGCGTTGGCCGCTTGGAGGATCGTGGACGTGGACCGGTAGTTCTGCACGAGCAGGAGCACCGTGGCCTCAGGGAACGCCGTCTCGAACTCGAGGATGTTGCGCATGTCCGCGCCACGAAAGGCATAGATCGACTGCCCGTCATCGCCGACGACGCAGACGTTGCGATGCTCCTTGGTGAGCAGGAGGACCATCTCGTTCTGGACGGTGTTCGTGTCCTGGTACTCGTCGACCATGACGTGCTTGAAGCGGTGGCGGTAGATCTCCAGCACGTCCGGGCAGCGCTGGAACAGGGTGACGACGTTGCCGAGGAGGTCGTCGAAGTCCATGGCGCCGGCCCGCAGCAGCCGGGCCTGGTACTCGGCGTAGATCTCGGCGATCTTGCGCTCGTAGATCACCTGGGCCCGCTCGGCGTAGGCCTCAGCGCTGACGTGGTCGTTCTTGGCGGCGCTGATGATGGCGTGGACGGAGCGCGGCGGGAACCGCTTCGGGTCGAGGGCGAGATCCCGGATGACGTAGCCGGTGAGCCGGTTGGCGTCCGCCTGGTCGTAGATCGTGAACTGCTTCGGGTAGCCGAGGCGATCGGCATCCCGCCGCAGGATCCGCACGCACGCCGAGTGGAACGTGGACACCCACATCTTCTCGGCCACCGGCCCGACGAGCGCGCCGACCCGGTGCTTCATCTCGTCGGCTGCCTTGTTCGTGAAGGTGATGGCCAGGATCTCGAACGGGCTGACGGCGCCGTGGCGGATCAGGTGGGCGATGCGGTGCGTGAGCACGCGCGTCTTTCCCGAGCCGGCGCCCGCCACCACCAGTAGCGGCCCCTCGTGGTGCAGCACCGCCTCTTGCTGTGCGGGGTTCAGGCCCTCGAGC
>JANMIX010000790.1:0-15796 GCA_031376015.1 Acidimicrobiia bacterium
GCAACACGAGCTGTCCGACGTCGTCGGTGCTCCGGTCGACCTCGTACCCGCCTCGATGCTCAAGCCCCGGCTGCGCGACCGGGTGCTCGCCGAAGCCGTCCCCATCTGAACCGACCGCTCAACCTCGCTCGATCGCGGTGATGATGTCGGCTCCGGATTCGACCTTGACGATGGGCTCCGGGACACCATCGGGAAGGGTGCTTCGGTCGAATCCCGGCGGTAGCAAGGTCCCGCATCCAGCGGGCATGTCGGCGAAGGCTGCGACCGTCGCGACACGGTGAACGAGGTCCCACACCTCTCGCCCGTGAGCGTGGTTGACCATGAAGCCGTCGATCGGGCCATCCCTGCAGCCGTACACGTCGGCACCGCCGTCTCCAGTGATCAGGCGCACACAGCCGGGTTCACGGCTCTCGATGGACGGCTCCACGAGCTCCCGCACGATTCGCTCCCGGACGGCGTCCAGCGGCTCCTTGGAGAAGCCCTGCAGGAAGGCGTCGAAGCTCACGGCGGCGGCTCGTACGGTTCGAGGGAGATCGACGTCAACTCGATCGTGTCGTCGGTCAGCAGGATGCCGTAGACCGCGTAGGTCCGCACGAAGGCTCCCGGGCCGACAAGGACCCGTGCGCCGTCGAGGCCCCCCTCTTGCGGGAGCTCATCGAAGTCGATGGCGAACTTCTCGATGATCACCGGCAGCTCCCTCGACACGAAGTCGTGCGCTGCTGGCTCGCCGTGCGGGCCTCGCTCTGTCGGAAGGAGCTGGTCGATGGCCTCGAAGACCGTCGACGACACCCGGACGCGACGCCGGCTCACTTCTGAGAGTCGAGTGCCTGGCGCTTCTCGAGCGCCCGGCGGAAATCCGCCCTGGACCGCTCGAGGAACTCCGGGTCGACCTGGGACAGGTCGGTGACCATGCGCTCGTTGAGGAGCTGCAGGCGCTCGTCCGGCGACATCATCTCGTACTCCTCGATGGTCACACGGCGGGGCTCGGTCACAGACCCAACCGTACCGTGGTCGACGGTCCTGCGGCCGTGAACAACTGGTGGAGCCGGCCGGCGACGTCCTGGTCGAGGGCGTCGGGGACGTGGCCGTAGACGCCGAGGGACATCGCCGGGTCGGCGTGGCCGAGGCGGTGCTGGATGACCTTCGGGTGCTCGTTGTTGGCGATCATCAGGGTGGTCGCGACGTGGTGGAGTCCGTGGAAGGTCAGGTTCTCGGGCAGACCGGCAGCCTCGACCGCCGGCTTGAACACCCGAGCTTCGAAGCTCCGGCGGAGGATGCCGCCCTTCGGGCCGACGAACACGAGGTCGTCCGGTCCGATGCCCGGGCGATGGGTAGCGAGGTGGGCGGCCAGCTCGTCGACGAGGAAGGCGGGCATAGCGAACGATCGCTTCCCCGCCTCGCTCTTGGTCGCCGCCACGACCCGCACGTGCCCGCTCACCTCCTCGACGGTCTGCTCGATCCGGATGCGGCGGCGCAGGAAGTCGACGTCAGCGACACGAAGACCGATGCACTCGCCCCAGCGGAGCCCGACCGTGCCGGCGAGGAGCACCAAGGCCCGGTAGCGGGCCGGGACGGCGCCAGCGAGGCGCAGCAGCTCGCCGGCCGTCAGCGTCGGCCGCTCGGGCCTCCGGACGCCCTGGAGGCCGAGCGACCGGGGCCGCACCGGCGAGCGGGTGAGCAGGTCGCTGTCGACGGACGAGGCCAAGATCGCCTGCAGCGTACCGACGTAGGTGCGGACCGACTTCGGCGACAGACCCGCGGTCTGCATCGCCACGACGATCGAGCGGATGTGGGTCGGCGTGATCGCCGGCAGGGCGAGCTCGCCGATGGCCGGTCGATCATGAGCGCGACGTCGGGTCCCCGACGCTCGTAGGCCAGGACCCGGACGTCTTTGAGGCCCACCAGAGCTCGGACCATCTCGCTAGGGTCGGTGACGACGAAGGTGCTTCTGGGACGTTGGCTCACACCACAACCCTGGAACACCTTCGCCATTTCCTGGCGGACCTACGTCAGGACACGACCCCGCTGAGATCCGAAGAGCCGGAAGAGCCGAAACCCCCGCTGATCAGGGGTTCCGGCTCTCGCCAGGGTGGAGGTGATGGGACTCGAACCCACGGCCTCTTCGATGCGACCGAAGCGCTCTAGCCAACTGAGCTACACCCCCGAGGGACGGCTGAGGTTAGCCGAGCCCACAATGTCGCTGGAACTCGATCGGGTCGCCGGCGCGCCGCCGTGACCGTGGTGCCGAGCGTCAGAGCGTGCCCAACGCCTCCGCCGCGCGCTGCTCGAGCGAATCACGCAGGCGGGTCTGCAACACCGTGGTGGTCACGTCGCCCCGGGTCCGCTCCAGCACGGCTCGCAGCGCGTCCAGCGTGCGTCGCAAACCATTGGTCACTGCGTCCGGGAAGTCGACCACGATCAACGCGTCGTACACGTCGTCCATGGCGATCAGCAGTGCTTCGCCTTCTTCCAACTTGCCGGCTCGGAGCAGATCGAGGAGATGCCGCCGGAGTTCCGAGGCGGCCTCGGCCAGGCCACGCATCCAACTCGTGGGGCTCACGCCCAGCACCACCGGCCCGGAGAGGGGCAGACCCTCGATCAACGCGGCGGTGAGGCGGGCCTCGACGTATTCCTTCTCGGCGTCATGCAGGAACCCCGCGTAGGCGATGGCAGGATGCGGTGCCAATGCCACCTGCGCCTCACGCAGCGCCGACTCCGCTTCGGCCGCCAGCGCATCGGCCTCCGCTCGGTCGTGACGGTGGACTGCCCGAATCGAGGATCCCGAGGCACGAATCACCCTGCGGCACGCGGCGAGGCCCACCTCGCGGGCGCGGTGGGCCTCGAAAAGCTTCTCGTTGATGGCGCTGACGTGGTCGGCCAGCTCATTCCTTCTCGCCATGGCCGGAACCTAACCGGCCCAGCGGCGATGTGGGTGGACTCAGGTGCCCGAATTGCGCAGCAGGAAGGCAGGTTCCATGGCGGCGGCGCGGCCCGGGAGGTAGCGCACCTTGACCTGGCGCTCCATGTTGCGGTTGTTCAGCTGGATCAACAGGAACACGTAGCCGCCGAGCAGCACGTCGCACAGCAGATGCAGCATCCACAACGTGCCTCCCATGGCAAGCGCCATGAGCAGCGTGGATCCGGCGGCGCCGGCCAGCGTCGTGAGCACGTCACGGCGGCGTCGCTTGACATCGGGACGGACAGCCGGGGCCCGCACCGGGCCCGAGGAGGGAAGGGGACGCATACCGCTGACCGGGGTGTGTGAGGTTCCCGAGCGGCGCTCCAGGACGGACAACTGCCGCTGGAAGTTGGAGATCGAGTTACCGGGACGGCTCTCCGTCCGGGACTGCAGATAGGGCGGCAGCAGCACTGCGGCCCAGATCATGGCAAGGATTACGAGCACCAAGAGCGTCACTCCTACGCCTACCTTTACGACTTGATGACGGTAACCCCGGGCGGTGGCCAGGTGGTGGATGGGGGTTCGTCAGGGGCGGATGCGGACGACATCGCTTCACAACGATGTTTCGGTTGTTACGGTTCTACTACGACAGCCCGAACTCCTGCAAGGCTTTGCTTGCAAAAGTTAGCGAAATTTTGTCGCTTTCGGACGGCTCAGGCTCAGAGGCCGAGCGCCTCGTCGTCGAGGAAGTCGGGTGTGCGACGGTAGGAACCCGAGCGCCCGCCCGTCTTCTCCCACAGCGTGAGGTCGCCGATCACCATCGCCCGGTCGACTGACTTGCACATGTCGTAGATCGTCAGGCAGGCGATGGAACAGGCGGTGAGCGCCTCCATCTCCACGCCGGTGCGGTCGACGGTGTCGACCTGCGCCTCCACCTCGATGA
The DNA here is from genome assembly GCA_031376015.1 of Acidimicrobiia bacterium. Classification (GTDB taxonomy): domain Bacteria; phylum Actinomycetota; class Acidimicrobiia; order Acidimicrobiales; family JACDCH01; genus JANMIX01. Next base: position 3,843 of record JANMIX010000790.1, read on the forward strand.
AGGCGTCCTCGATGCGGAAGTTCACCAACACCGAGCCCACCAGCAGGGGGTGACACAGCGGGATCAGGTCGGGGGTGCGCTTGGCGGCCTGGATGCCGGCCACGCGGGCCACTGCCAGCACGTCACCCTTGGAGATGGCACCCCGGGCCACCAAGGTGGCGGTGTCGGACTGCATGAAGACCTTGCCCCGGCACACCGCACGGCGGTGCGTGGCCTCTTTCGGGGTGACATCGACCATCCGGGCACGGCCGAGGGGGTCAAGGTGCGTGAGGCCGCGATCCGACATGGCGGCGAGTCTAGAGTCCGCCCGCCGCAGGCGCCGTTCTGACCGGCGCCCCGCCCGGGCCAGTCAACCGCCGATCTGACTCATGCTGCGGCGGGGGCGCACGAACTGGACCTGTTCGATGCCGTGTCCTGCCCACTTCTGGGCCACGCAGTCCTCGATGACGGCGGCCAGATCGTCGTCGCCGGCGCCGGTGCGAAGGAGGTGACGCAGGTCGACCTCGTCGATGGCGAACAGGCACGATCGGAGCTGGCCGTCGGCGGTAAGCCGAACCCGGTCGCAGGTGCTGCAGAACTTCTGGGTGACCGAGGCGATGACGCCGATCTCGCCGGCGCCGTCGCGGTAACGCAGGACCTCTGCGGGCTGTTCGCCACCGTGGCCGTCGCCGTGACCGACGGGCTCGAGGGGATACACCGCATCGATGCGGGCGGCGATCTCGTCGCGCGACACCACCTGGGCGGCGGTCCAGCTGTCCTCGGCGTCGAGGGGCATGAACTCGATGAAGCGCACCGACACGCCCCGCTCACGCCCGAAGCGGGCAAAGTCGAGGATCTCGTCGTCGTTGACCCCCCGCACGAGCACGGCGTTGATCTTCACCGGCGTCAGCCCCGCGGCCACCGCCGCGTCGATACCGGCGAGCACCTCGGCCAGCGAGTCGCGGCGCGTGAGTTGCTCGAAACGATCCCGGCGCAACGAGTCGAGGGAGATGTTGATCCGCCGCAAACCCGCCGAAGCCAGTTGTTGGGCGACGCCACCGGCGAGGGTGGCCCCGTTGGTGGTGAGGGCCAGGTCGACCGGACGGCCATCGGCCATCGTGAGCTTCGCCAGCTTCTGCACCAACACCGGCAGGTGGGCCCGCACCGTGGGTTCACCGCCGGTGAGCCGAAGGGACGTGAACCCGTAGCGCTCCACGAACAGCCGGGCCAGCCGTTCGATCTCCTCGTAGGTGAGCACCCCCTCGCGGGGCAACCAGTCGAGGCCGTCCTCGGGCATGCAGTACGTGCAACGGAAGTTGCAGCGGTCAGTGACCGAGATACGCAGGTCGCGATGGACGCGCCCGAAGGTGTCGGTCAGCGGCGGCACGTGGCCAGGCTACCGGAGAGGCTCGGCGGGCCATCCTTCCGGTTTCGGCGAAGCCGCCTGAGGGTCAGGGCCGCTTCGCCGGCGCGGGCTCACCACAGGAGCATGGCATCGAGTTCGCCTCCGGCGTCGACCCCGTCGCCGTCGGGTACCACCACCAGGGCGTTGGCCACCGCCAGCGCGGAGAGCTGATGCGAGCCCTGGCCGCCGGCGCTGCGCACGTGCACCCGGCCGTCGGCGCCGAACGCGCCCACGGCTCGATCGAAGTGGACCTTGGCGTCCGAACGCCGGCGCCACGGCCCGTCGGCCACGGCTCGGACCCGGGGGCGGTGGCAGGCGTCGGGCCGGTGACCGGCCATGTGCCGCAACGCCGGGCGGGCCAGCAGTTCGAAGGACACCACCGACGACACGGGATTGCCGGGCAACCCGAACACCGGTGTGCCCTCCACCACCCCGAAGGCGAACGGCTTGGCCGGCTTGATGGCGATCTGCATCCAGCGCATCTCGCCCACCTCGTCGAGCACCACCCGCACCAGGTCGATGTCACCCATGCTCACCCCGCCGCTGGTCAAGAGGGCATCACACGACCGGGCCCCGGCCAGCACGGCATCGCGGATCAGATCGTGGTCATCGCGCACCAGACCCAGGTCCACCGCCTCGCAGCCGGCCTGCTCGAGCAGGGCCAGGAGCACCACCCGGTTCGAGTCGCGGATCTGGCCCGGACCCAGCGGTCCGGCGCCGTCCACCAGTTCATCCCCGGTGGAGAGGACACCCACACGGGGCCGCCGGCGAGCGACGACCTCGGGCACACCCAGGCTGGCGAGCACCCCGAGCAGGCCTGGGCCCAGCACGTCGCCCGGTAGCGCCACCGTGTCCCCCACCGCGATGTCGTCGCCCGCCGGCCGCACATGCATCCCGGCTTCGACGGTGACGTCGATGCGCACCGTGGCGCCGCCGGCCGCGCTGGCCGTGCGTTCCACCATCACCACGGCATCGGCGCCCTCCGGCATCGCTGCGCCGGTCATGATCCGCACCGCCGAGCCCGGCTCGACCCGCACCCCGGCCGGGTCGGCGCCCGCCGCGAGCATCCCGGCCACCCGCAACTCGACCGGTGCACCGACGGTGTCGGCGGCCTGCACGGCATAGCCGTCCATGGCGGTGTTGGCGAACGGCGGGATGGCCTCGGCCGCCATCACCGGCTCGGCCAGCACCCCGCCCGCCAGCGCCCGCCAGTCGCCGCGTACCGGTGGCAGAGGCACCACCCGGGCCAGCACGTGGGCCACCGCCTCCTCCAGCGGCACCAGACCGCTCACGCGATGCCCTCGCGCCGGCAGATGACCTCGAGCACGTCGCGGAAACCGGGGCCCAGTTCGTCGTGTTCGAGCGCCAGTTCCACCACGGCCCGCAGGTAGTCGAGCTTGTTGCCGGCGTCGTAACGACCCTCGGCAAACGGGAACCCGAACACGGCCTGTTCCCGCATCAGCAGCGCTACCGCGTCGGTCAGTTGCAGTTCGCCACCCTGGCCGGGGGTGACCTGATCGATGGCATCGAAGATGGCGGCCGGGAACACATAGCGACCCATCACCGCCAGGTTGGACGGTGCATCGGCGGAGGCGGGCTTCTCCACGATCTCGGTGATGCGCACCAGGCCGCCCTCGGCCGGCTCGGGCCGGGCGCAGCCGTACGCCGACGGATCCGCCACCTCCATCAAGGCGATCACCGAACCACCGCAGGAATCGAAGGCTGCGCACATCCGCGCCAGCAGCCCGATCCGGGGATGAATGAGGTCGTCGGGCAACAACACCGCGAACGGTTCGTCGCCCACGTGCCGCCGGGCCATTCCCACCGCGTGGCCCAGCCCCAACGGCTCGCCCTGGCGGACGAAGGTGATGTCGGCCAGCGACGACACCGCCCGCACCGTCGCCAGCAGGTCGGTCTTGCCCTTCGCCGCCAGTTCCGCCTCCAACTCCGGGGCACGGTCGAAGTGGTCCTCCATCGTCTTCTTCGACCGGCCCGTGACGATGAGGATGTCCTCGATCCCCGCCGCCACGGCCTCCTCCACCACGTACTGGATGGAGGGCTTGTCGACGATCGGCAACATCTCCTTGGGCGTCGTCTTCGTGGCCGGCAGGAAGCGCGTGCCCAGTCCCGCCGCCGGGATGACCGCCTTGCGCACCGTCATGTTCAGGAGTCCCTCCGCTCGGCCGCCGCACCCCTCGCGACGGCGCAGACACGACAGGTTGCCACGGGGCCGCCGCCGCGGCGGGCGTCCCCGCCAGACGCGGCCACACGTCGCGCTGTACGAGTCGGTGGGAACGCCGTTATCCTTTGGCACTCGAAGCCCCCGAGTGCCAACAGGGAGACACCTCCGATGCCCACGTACGAGTACGCCTGCCGCCAGTGCGGCGAGCACCTCGAGGTCGTGCAGTCGTTCCACGACGAATCCCTCACAGAGTGCCCGCAATGCCAGGGTTCGCTGCGGAAGGTGTTCGGTTCGATCGGCATCACCTTCAAGGGATCCGGCTTCTACAAGACCGACAGCCGGTCGTCGTCATCCGCGGTGAAGCCCCCCGCGAGCGGTTCCGACTCCGGATCGTCCGACTCGGGATCGGCCGGCAAGTCGGACGGCTCGGGTTCCTCGGGATCGGACTCCTCCGCTTCGAAGTCCGAGTCCACCAAGTCCGAGCCCTCCAAGTCGGACTCCGGCAAGTCGGATTCGGGCAGCGCCGCCAAGACGGCGTGAGCGCGTCGGCTCCCGTCGGCATCTTCGGCGGTTCGGGCTTCTACTCGTTTCTGGACGACGTCGACACGGTCGAGGTCGACACCGCCTGGGGGCGGCCATCGGCTCCGATTTCGATCGGCCGGCTGGACGGTGTCGAGGTGGCGTTCCTCCCCCGCCACGGTGTGCACCACGAGTTCCCTCCGCACGCGGTGAACTACCGGGCCAACGTGGAGGCCATGCGCAGCATCGGCGTCGAGGCGCTGCTCGGCCCGTTCGCCTGCGGGTCGTTGCAACCCGACATCCACCCCGGCGACTTTGTGGTGGTCGACCAACTGGTGGACCGCACCTGGGGCCGGCCCGACACCTTCTTCGACTCGTTCGACGACGGCCCGGCCCATGTCACCCTGGCCGACCCCTACGACGAGGGACTGCGCCAGATCCTGGTGAGCGAGGCTCGATCGAGAGGGATCACGGTGCACGACGGCGGCACCGTCGTGGTCATCCAAGGCCCTCGGTTCGCCACCCGGGCCGAATCGAAGTGGTACCGCAACATGGGGGCCCACGTGATCAACATGACCCAGGCGCCCGAGGCCGCGCTCGCCCGTGAGGCCGGCCTCCGCTACGCCGGGGTGGCGCTGGTGACCGACTACGACACGGGCCTCGAAGGCGTCGAAGGGATCGAGCCGGTGACACAGGAGCAGGTCTTCGCCTTCTTCGAGGCCAACCTCCACCGCCTTCGCGACCTCCTCTTCGCCGCCGTGCCGCGACTCGCCTGAACCAGCGCCGGCGCAAGCCGCGGTACCGTGGCGACGGCTTCCCCCGAACTGCCGTCACCGGATGTGAGGGGGTGGGCCGTGCGCCCGTACCGACCGTTGATGACCTATCGGCGCCGCCGCATGGCGCGCCGCTGGCTCGTTCCGCTGCTCACCGTGGTGGCGGTGTGGCACCTCCAGCACCAGGCCGGGGCACTCGCCGCCGAACGCCGCGCATGGGGCTCGGTTCGCACCGTGAGGGTGGCAACCGCGGATCTGGCCATCGGTCATGTGCTCCGCCCCGGCGATGCGCGGATCGAGCAGTGGCCTTCGGGGCTCGTCGGACCGGACGCACTGCTCGATGACCCCACCGGACGAGTCGTGCGGTCGGTGATCGCTGCGGGTGAACCCCTTGTCGAGATGAGGTTGGCGCCCCGGGATCGCCGAGGCGTCGGGGCGCTCGTGCCCGACGGATGGCAAGCCCTGGCGGTCCCCGCCGGTGAGCACTCCCTGGCCCTGCAACCCGGCGACGTCGTGGACGTGTTCGCCCTCGACACCGGCGGCCGTGTCGGAACCGGCGACGCCAACGCGGCCGGCGCCCGGCGGGTCGGCACCGGCGCGGTCGTTCTGCGGGTGGAGGATGGCACCGTCACGCTGGCGGTGCGCCCCGTGCAGGTGGAGCCGGTGGCCGGCGCGCTCGGCGGTGGCGCGGTGGTCTTGGCGACGAGCGCGTCAGGGGAATTGGGGCATGATGCTGGCTTCGTCAGCCGAGGGGAGCCCCACCAGTGAAGGTTGCACAGTGAAGGTTGCGCTGTCGGTCAACGGCACGAAGCAGGAGCACGATGTGGAGGCACGAGTGCTGCTCGTGCACTACCTGCGGGAACAGTGCGGGCTGACCGGCACGAACGTCGGTTGCGACACCTCCTCGTGTGGGGCCTGCACGGTGCTGGTCGACGGCGAGTCGGTGAAGTCGTGCACGATGCTGGCGGCCCAGGCCGACGGGTGTGAGATCACCACCATCGAGGGACTGGCCTCCGCCGACGGCACGCTGCACCCGATGCAGCAGGCGTTCCACGAGCTCCACGGCCTGCAGTGCGGCTTCTGCACCCCCGGCATGGTGATGGCCGCCATCTCGCTGCTCGAAGAGCACCCTTCCCCCACCGAGGCCGACGTGCGCGACGGCCTGGAGGGGAACCTGTGCCGCTGTACCGGGTATCACAACATCGTGGCGGCGGTGCTGGCCGCGGCGGGCAAGTCGTGATCCCCGCCGCCTTCGATCTGGTGCGCGCCGAGTCGGCGGAAGAGGCCGTGAGCCTGCTCGGCGAGCACGGGGAGGACGCCAAGCTCCTGGCCGGCGGGCACTCGTTGCTACCGCTCATGAAGCTGCGCCTGGCCACGCCCAGCGTGCTGGTCGACATCGGCCGGGTGCGCGACCTGAGCTCCATCCGCGAGGAGGGCGACGAGCTGGCAGTGGGCGCACTCACCCGCCACCGCCACCTGGAGACCTCCGTCGTCCTCGCCACCCATGCGCCCGTGCTGCGCCACGTGGCCGGCAAGGTCGGCGACCCGCAGGTCCGCCACCGCGGCACTATCGGCGGTTCCCTCGCCCACGGCGACCCGGCCTCGGATCTGCCTGCCGCCGTCCTGGCCTTGGGGGGCAGCTTGGTGGTCCAGGGCCCCGCTGGCCGCCGCACGATCGCCGCCACCGACTTCTTCACCGGGTTCCTCGAGACCGCCTTGCGGCCCGACGAGCTGCTGGTGGAGATCCGCGTCCCCAAGGTGACCGGTGCGGGCTGGTCGTTCCAGAAGTTCAACCGGCGGGCCATGGACTGGGCCATCGTCGGTGTCGTGGCCGTCCACAACGGCACCACCGGGGTGGCGCTGGTGAACATGGGCGCCACCCCGCTGCGGGCCACCGCGGTGGAAGCGGCCGTGCGGGGCGGCTCGTCAGCGGCGGAGGCTGCCGAGCTGGCGGCGGAGGGCACCGAGCCGCCGGGGGACCTGAACGCCTCGCCGGAATTCCGCCAGCACCTGGCCCGGGTACTGGTGCGGCGCGCCCTCACCGAGGCCGGTGCCTGACGGATCCGGCATGATGCCGGAGTGAACGTCGACGACGTCGCCGCCGCCCTGGCGGCGGAGGGCTACCTGGCCAGTGAGGAACTGGCCACCGTGGTATTCCTCGCACTCGACCTGGGCCGCCCGCTGCTGCTCGAGGGTGACGCCGGCGTCGGCAAGACCGAACTGGCCAAGGTCCTGGCCCGCTGGACCGGCGGGGAGCTGCTGCGGCTGCAGTGTTACGAGGGCCTCGATCTGGCCCAGGCCGTCTACGAATGGGACTACCCCAAGCAACTCCTGCACCTGCGGGCCGGGGGCGCCGAGGACGACCTGTGGTCCGAGCGGTACCTGGTTCGCCGGGCCATCCTGCGGGCTGTCACCGCCACCGACGGGCCGCCGCCGGTGCTACTGGTCGACGAGATCGACCGGGCCGACGACGAGTTCGAAGCGTTCCTGCTCGAGGTGCTGGCCGATCATGCCGTCACGGTTCCCGAGCTGGGCACGTTCCGGGCCGACCGCCCTCCGATCGTGGTGCTGACCTCCAACCGCACCCGCGACGTCCACGACGCGTTGAAGCGGCGCTGCCTCTACCACTGGATCGATCATCCCGATTTCGAACGCGAGGTCGCCATCGTGAGGCTGCGGGCCCCGGCCGCCGCAGAGCGACTGACCCGGGAACTGGCCGGCCTGGCCGCCGAGCTGCGCGACCTGGGCCTGTACAAGGCACCGGGCGTCGCCGAGACCATCGACTGGGCGGCGGCGCTCGCCGCGCTGGGACGAACCCACCTCGACGAGGCGGCGGTGCAGACCACCCTCGGCGTGGCGGTGAAGTACCGCGAAGACCAGGACCGCGTTCGGGCCCATGGGGTGGCCGAACTGGTGCAGGCCGCCCTCGATCGTGCCTCCTGAACTCGGACCGGCGGGCCCCTCCAAGGCCGGCGACGGTGCCCGGCTGGCCGTTGCGTTCTGCCGGGTGTTGCGGGCCGCCGGGCTGGCCACGGCGCCGGGCCAGACGATCCTCTTCGCCGAAGCGCTCGGTGCCGCGGGGCTGGCACAACCTCGGCGCGTGTATGCCGCGGCGTCGGCCGCCCTGCTGCGCCGGCCCGAGGACCGCGCCATCTTCGACCGTTGCTTCGCCGCCTACTTCACCGGCACGGCCGGGCCGCTGTCACCCGAGCCCGACGTCCCGGGCGTGTGCGCCGGTCCCGACCTGGCCCGCGCCGACAGCGACGGCGACGCCATCGCCGGACCGACCTGGGAGTTGCGGTTCAGCCCAGCCGAAGTCCTGCGCCATCGGGACTTCGCCCAGTGCACCCCCGAGGAACTGGCCGAGGTGCACCGCGCCGTGCGCCTTCTGGCTGTGGCCGGGCCGTGGCGGCCGGGCCGCCGGCGCCGGGCCGCCGCCCGGGGCCGTCCCGATCTTCGCCGCACGGTTTCCGCGTCGTTACGCACTGGCGGCGACCCGCTGGAACTGGCGCGCAAGGACACGACCGACCGTCAGCGCAACCTCGTCCTGCTGGTGGACGTCTCGGGCTCGATGGGTCCCTACCTCGGGCCGCTGCTGCGCTTCGCCCATGCCGCGGCGTCGGGGCGGCGCCGGGTCGAGGTGTTCGCCGTGGGCACCCGCCTCACCCGGCTCACCCGGGCCCTGGCCACCCACGATCCCGACCTGGCCCTGACACGGGCCGGCGCCACGGTGGCCGACTGGGAGGGCGGTACGCGCCTGGGGGCCGGCATCGCCGCCTTCAACGAGCAGTTCGGGGTACGGGGCATGGCCCGCGGCGCCGCGATGGTGATCCTCAGCGACGGCTGGGACCGCGGCGATCTCGCCGAGATGACCGACGCCATGCGCCGGCTTCGCCGCGTGGCCCATCAGGTGGTGTGGGTCAACCCGCTGGTGGCCACACCCGGGTATGCGCCGTTGGCGGGGGGCATGGCTGCGGCGTTGCCCTATGTCGACGCCCTGGTGCCCGGCCACGACCTGGCCGCGCTCGAAGCGCTGGCCCGCCGGTTGGGCGAGGCGACGGCCGGGGAGCCTCAGCAGTTGGTGTAGCCGTGGCGGCCGGCGGCACGGTCCGACGCGAAGCTCAACAGGTCCGTCGATGCCATCAACTGGATGCTGTAGTGATCGGCTTTCGAGAACGTCTTGTAGAGCACGTTGCGGCCCATGCCGCACATCCGCCCCACCAGCGCGTCGGTCAAGGCCTTGGGTACCACCCGGTCGTCCCCGCCCTGGGCCACGAGGACGGGAACGCCGATACGGCGGTGACCCGGATCTCCGGCGGCAGCGAAGTCGTTCCACACCGGCGAGTTCCGGACCCCGGGACCGAAGAGATCGTCGGGGGTCATCCCCTGGTAGGCGGTGCCGATGTCGCCGATGCAACCGCTCTCGATCACGCCGGACTTGGCGTAGGCCCTGGGTGACAGCAGATCCGACAGCCGCACCGAGCCGTTCTGGGCAACCAGGCCCGAGGCGATGATGGGCACGAAGGGGATCCCGGGGCTCAGGTCGACGAGCTTCGCGAGGTTCGACACCGGCGCCAGAGCCGCCGCGCCGATCAACTGCAGCCCGGCGCCGTAGGTCGCTGCCAGTTCGGCGGCGAACAGCGCAGACTGCCCGCCCTGGGAGTAGCCGGCCGCGATCCACCGGGTCGAGGTCCGGTTCGACACGGCGCGGGCCGCCCGCACCATGTCGATGGCGGCCCGACCTTCCGACGCCCCGTCCAGATAGGGGTGAGGTCCCGGTGTACCCAGGCCGGCGTAATCGGTGGCCGCCACCGCCACCCCGGCGCGCAGCAGTTGGGTGAAGAGGTTGGCCTGCCCGCGGACGTCATCGGTGCGTGAGGGGGCGCACGAATCGCCGAGACCGGTGGTGCCGTGCGACCACGACAGCACCGGCCATCCGCCATTCGGGGGCGGGCCGCTGGGCAGGAGAACCACGCCGGTGACCCCGATGATGCTGCCGCGGTCATCGGTCGAGGTGTACTGCACCCGGTGTGCCTCGAACTCGGCGCCACCGGTGTAGGAGAACCGTTGGTCGGCGAGGATGCGGCCAGTCACCGCCCGTGGAGCCGGAACGGTGACCGCCGGTGCGGCGGGTGACGCGGCCGGGGCGTTCACAGGTTCGGCGCTCACCGCGGTGGTCGGTGCCCCTGCCGGGGCGGTCGTGGTGGCGTGCAGAACGGTGGAGGTCGGTGCCGCCACACCCGGGGACGGCGAGGCGGGGGCGCGGGTGAGGACGAACGGCGTGGCCACGGTGTCAGTGGACGTGCCGTTGCCGGACACACAGGCGGTCAGCACTGCGGCCGAGATCACAAGGGCGCCGCGAACCACCCGCGGCCAGAGTGTGCTCACGGCCTACACGTCAACGCAGGCCCGTCGCGAACACCAGCACGATGGCGGCACCGGCGACGACCCGGTAGACGACGAACGGAGCGAAGGAACGAGTGCGGATGAGGCGCAGGAGCCCCCACACGGCCAGGTAGCCGGTGACCGCGGACGCAGCGATGCCCCAGAAGAAGGGTCCGGCGAAACCGGACGGAAACCCATTGTGGGCCAGTTTGAGACCTTTGTAAGCCACGGCACCCGCCGTGATCGGCAGCGCCATCAGGAAGCTGAGCCGCGCGGCGGCATCGCGGCTGAATCCGAGCTTGCGGCCGACCGTGATGGTGACGCCCGAGCGCGAGACGCCGGGTTGCAGGGCCAGCGCCTGGCCGAGGCCCATGAGCAACGCGTCACGCCGGGTCCACTCGCCCACCCCGCGATGGCCGGCCAGCCGGTCGGCCCACAGGAGCACGAGGCCGAACACGGCGAGCATCGTGCCGATGAGCCAGAACTGTCCGAGATGCTCGGTGATGGCGCTGTCGAACAGCGCGCCGGTGACAGCGGCGGGAATGCTGGCCAGCACGATCAGCCAAGCCAAGCGGCGGTCCGCCTCGGGATCGAGGTGATCGGCGTCGAGGGTGCCACCGGTGGTCACCGGTACCGGCTTTCGGAAGGCGGCCTTCACCAGGGTGAGGATGTCGCCCCAGAAATAGGCGACGGCACCCACCAGCGTGCCCAGATGCAGGGCGACGTCGAAGGTCTTCTCGATGTCGGCGTTGGCGAAGTCGTGCCAGTTCAGGAGCCACGGCACCACCAGCAGGTGACCCGAGGAGGAGATGGGCAGGAACTCGGAGAGGCCTTGGACGATGCCCAAGACGATGGCGTGAAGGATCGGCACGAGGCGCAATGCTGTCAGGTGACACGGAAAGGCACGCGAAACGATCGCCCCGGTCAGCTGCCGGACAGTTGCACCTCACCGATCACCAGGGTGGGGACCGCATCGCCGGAGGGGAGCCATTCGACGTCGTCCCCGACGCGTTCGATGCCCGAAAGCAGGCGTTGCAGGGTGGAGGCCAGGGTTACCTCGCGCACCGGCTCGGCCAACTCGCCATGACGGATCATGCGGCCCTCGGCGCCCACCGAGAAGTCGCCGGAGACGGCATTGACCCCCGAATGCAGCCCGTTGAGTGACTGCACCCAGAAGCCCTCACCGGCGGAGCGCACCACGTCCTCGTGGGTGGCGCCCCCACCGCCCGCTTCCACCACGAGCGCCTGCGGTGACGGCGAGGGCATGCCGCGCGAGCCCCGCACCGCACTGGCGGTGCTGGCGGTGCCGGTCCGCCGGCCGGTGTACCCGTCGTGCAGGAAGCGCTCGAGCACCCCGGCGCGCAGAAGCGTGTTGCGGCGGGTGGCCAGGCCCTCGCCGTCGAGCGATGAGGCGGCCATCGACCCAACGTCGGTGGGGTCGTCATGCATCGTCAGCAGGGGTGAGGCGACCTGTTCGCCGATCCGATCGGCGAAGGGACTGCGCCCCTTCACCACCACGTCGCCGGTGAGGGTGCCGGCCACGATGCCGAGCACGGTGGCGGCCAGTCTCGGCTCCAGCACGATGCGCAGGCGCTGGGAGGGGGCCGGGCGTGCGCCGAGGAGTTGGGTGGCACGCCGGATCGCGTCGGCCACCACCTGGTCGAGGTCGAGTTCGGCCGGCTCGCGGCGCAGGTCCATGCCGAAGCCGGTC
>JANMIX010000802.1:0-1720 GCA_031376015.1 Acidimicrobiia bacterium
TGAACCACTCGACTCCGCCACCGGCCAAGGCAACAGCCGGAACCCGTACCAAGCGTCCTCTCGACACGGTCGTGAAAATGGCGTTGGGCGTCCTGTTCGGCTCGTTTGCGCTGATCTGGGGCGGGATGTTTCTCAGCCGGCCGGACCGTTCGATTCCTCCCTACAGTATCGGGTCTCAGGAGCGCACGTTGGTCGCCGTTCACGTCCCATCCTGGACCAGCGATACGGAAATTCAGACGTTGATCGAGCGGTTCAGAAAAGTCGGCGGTGAAAGCCGGAGCTTTGGCACCATGAAAATTCACCCGACCACTCCGGATGATCCCCTGGGTCGGTACCAGCACATCGCGATTTACATCTTCACCGAGGAGGGCTGGACCAGGAACCCGATGCTCCGACGCACCCTGCAGGGCTACCTGGCGATCGGGGCAGCCGCCCGCGGGCTGGTCGACGACGCCGACCTTGGCTGGGGCGACGGCCAGCGGATGGGCTTCATCGTCGACAACCTGGTCGAGGCCTCGTCGCCGAGCAACAACCCGATGCTCAACCCGAAGGTGCTCAAGCGCGCGATCGACACCGGCGGCGGCAGCCTGGTCGCCGGTGGCCGGCGCTTCGTCCGCGACTTCGCGACCCCGCCCCGAGTGCCGTCGATGGTGGAGCCCGACGCGTTCGAGGTCGGCGTCGACGTCGCGGTGACACCGGGGGCGGTGGTGCTGCGCACCGACATGTTCGAGCTCATCCAGTACACGCCGCAGACCGCGAAGGTCCGCTCGGTGCCGCTGCTGATCGTGCCTCCGACGATCAACAAGTACTACGTGATCGACCTCGCCGAGAAGCGCAGCCTGGTCGAGCACCTGGTCAGGGGCGGGCAGCAGGTCTACTGCATCTCCTGGCGCAACCCCGACGCCCGGCACGCCGGGTGGGGCGTCGACGCCTACGGCCAGGCGATCATCGACGCGATGGACGCCGCGCAGCGGATCGCGCGCCAGGACCAGGTCGCGCTGCTGGGCATCTGCTCGGGCGGCATGCTCTCGACGATGGTGCTCGGTCACCTCGCCGCCACCGGCGACCTCGGCCGCGTGGCCGCGTTCAGCCTGGCGGTCACGGTGCTCGACCAGCACCAGGCCGGGCTGCCGAGTGCGTTGCTCTCGCACAAGGCGGCGGCCGCCTCCACGAAGGCGTCGCAGGAGAAGGGCTACCTCGACGGCCGGTCGCTGGCGGAGGTGTTCGCCTGGTTGCGGCCCAACGACCTGATCTGGAACTACTGGGTCAACAACTACCTCCTGGGCTACCCGCCGAAGGCGTTCGACATCCTCTACTGGAACGCCGACCCGGTGCGGATGACCGCGGCCATGCACCGCGACTTCATGGACCTCGCGATCAGCAACGGGCTGACCGAGCCCGGCGGAGCGCGGATGCTCGGCACCGACCTCGACCTCGGCAAGGTCGACACCGACAGCTATGTCGTCGCCGGGATCGCCGACCACCTGTGTGCGTGGGAGTCCTGCTACCAGACCACCCAGCTGCTCGGCGGTGACTCCCGGTTCGTGCTGTCCACCAGCGGGCACATCGCGGCGATGGTCAACCCGCCCGGCAACCCGAAGGCGAGCTTCCAGACCGCGAGCAGCAACCCGGGCGACACCACGCAGTGGCTGGCGGCCGCGTCGAAGGTGAAGGGCTCCTGGTGGGACGACTACGTGACCTGGCTGTCCGAGCGCACGGG
>JANMIX010000812.1:0-6448 GCA_031376015.1 Acidimicrobiia bacterium
CCCGGCTGGCAAGGCGACCTGCGGACCATGGTGCACGTGCTCGAAGACGGCGAGACGCAGGTGTATTCGTCCCTCGTGTATGACGGCCCGACGATCTTCGCGGTGATGAACGGCATCTACAAGGTGGCCTTCGACTACCCCGACAACCCCGACACCAAGACCCGCATCGACGCCTGGTGCGAGGCCGAGAAGCAACGCGGCCTGCTGGCCCACAACCTGCCGGCCAAGACCGCTGGCCGGTGGACCGGCACCCTGCAGGTGTGGGGCGCCGACCAGAAGCCCCGGGGCAACATCGAGGTGGAGGTGGCGCACGAGCCCAGCAGCCTGCTGCGGGCCCGCCAGCGCACCACCGTCACCGGCGAGATCGACATGAGTTGGGAATTCGACCGTTCTCGCGACGGCAACCGTCACACCTTCGACGGCCCCGGCCTGTGGGGCAACGCCATCGCCTACGGCCGGGCGCTCTACACCAGCCAGCACGTGCACGGCTCGGCCGTGAAGCTCAAGGGCCGCGAGTTCTTCATCGACGCCGACCACAACATGTCGGCCGTGTGGCAGTGGTACGACGGCGACAAGCTGGAGTACACGAGCTTCGGCGTCCTTCGTTGGGAGCCGGGCACATGATCGCCTCACCCGTGGTCGTCATCACGGGTTCGACCCGCGGGATCGGCTTCGGCCTGGCCCGTGAGTTCCTCGATCGGGGCGCGCAGGTCGTCGTCACCGGCCGCAGTCAGGACACCGTCGACAAGGCGGTGGCCGAGTTGGGCGGCGGCGATCGGTTGCTCGCTGTGGCCTGCGACGTGGGCGACGCCGCCCAGGTGCACGACCTGTGGGCCGCCGCCGTCGAACGCTTCGGCCGTGTGGATCATTGGATCAACAACGCCGGGGTCATGGGTCCCCGCGTCGACTTCTGGACCAACGACTGCACCGAGTTCACCTCGGTGGTCACCACCAACCTGCTGGGCACCATGTACGGCTGCAAGGTGGCCATGGCCGGCATGGCCGGCCAGACCGGTGGAGGCATGGTGTGGTTGTTCGAGGGGTTCGGTAGCGACAACCGGGTGGCACCGGGCATGGCGCCCTACGGGTCGACCAAGCGGGCCGTGCGCTACCTGGCCAAGGCGCTCACGGCCGAGGCCAAGGACTCGGTGCCCGCCGTGCGCGTGGGCGTGCTCAGCCCCGGCATCGTGGCCACCGACATGACCCTGAGCGACATCGACCCGTCCACCGAGCGGGGCCGCAAGGCCCGCAAGATCTACGGGATCCTGGGCGACACGGTCGAGACCGTGGCCCCGTTCCTCGTCGACGGCGTCCTCAAGGCCACCAAGTCCGGCACCCGGGTCGCCTGGCTCACGCCCGCCAAGGCGGCCGCCCGTTTCGCCACCGTCGCCTTCACCAAGCGCGACGCCTTCGCCGACCGTGCCGGCTGACAGTGCCGGCTGACGGTGCCGGCTGATCGAGCCCGCTGAGCCTCCGGAGCGAACGACATGCAGATCGTCAACGACCCCCATCCGCCGTCACCGGCAACCCGAGACGCCCTGGGTTGGCGCCGCAAGTTCGGCGTGATCGCGCCGTCCACCAACACCGTGGTGGAGCCCGAGTTCTACGGGATGACCGTGCCGGGCGTGACCGCCCATTTCAGCCGCATCCACATCCGCGACATGAACATGGCCGACGACGCCGGCATGGAACACCTGCTGGAACAGATCCGGGCCGAGATCGTCGGGTCGTGCGAGCGGGTCCTCACCTGCGAGCCCGACTACATGGTGATGGGCATGTCGGCGGAGACCTTCTGGGGCGGCAAGCAGGGCAACCTCAAGTTCATCGCCCAGATCAAGGGCATCACGGGCCTCGAGGTGGCCACCGGCGCCGAGGCGTGCGAGAAGGCGCTCGGGCTGTACGGCGCCACGCGCATCGGCGTGGTCACCCCCTACCAGCCCGTGGGCGACGCCAACGTGGTGCGCTTCTTCGGCGAGATCGGCTTCGAGGTCGTGCGCATCAAGGGCCTGAAGTGCCCGACCGCTGTGTCGATCGCGCAGGTCACCGAGGACGAGTTGCGCGAGGCCCTCCTGGAGGTGGACGGGCCCGACGTGGACGCCCTCGTGCAGTGCGGCACCAACCTGTCGATGGTGCGCCTGGCCGATGAGGCCGAACGGTGGTTGCACAAGCCGGTCATCGCCATCAACGCGGCGACGTGGTGGATGGCGCTGCGCGAGAACGGCATCACCGACAAGGTCCACGGCGCCGGTCGACTCCTGCGAGACTTCTGAACCAGGGCCACGCAACAGGGGGATCGAAGTGAGCGAAGGATGGTTGCCGGCCGGGTTCGTGACGCCGGCACGTCTGGATCTGGCCACCGGTCACCACCTGCGGCCGATCACCGCAGCCGATGTCGACATCGACTACCCCGCGGTGATGGGCAGTCGCGACCGGTTGTGGGCGCGTTACGGCGACGCCTGGGGCTGGCCGCCGGCCACGATGACCTACGAGCAGGATCGCGAGGACCTGGCAAGACACGAGCGCGAGATCGTCGCCCAGGAGACCTTCAACTTCGCCGTCCTCGATGAGCACGAGACGGCACTGCTCGGCTGCGTCTACATCGACCCGCCCGAAGGAGTCCACGGCGACGCCGACGCGTTGGTGTCGTGGTGGGTCGTGGATGCGCACGCCGACGGCCCCTTGGAAGCGGCCCTCGACGCGACCCTGCCCGGTTGGTTCCGCGATACCTGGGGGTTCGTGAACTACGTCGTCGATCCGCCCGACGCCTGAGGACCCAGGCAGTACCTTCGTCGCCGTGGCTGCGAACGAGGCGATTGTCGAGTTGATCCGGACCAAGGCGTACCTGCGCCTCGCCGAGCCGATCCAACTGGCGTCGGGGGCGATGAGCCACGACTTCGTGGACGTGAAGCGAGGCCTGGCCCGCGGCTCCGATCTGGCCGCGGTGTGCCGTGCCATGGTGGACCTGGCCGCGTCCCGCGGTGTGGAGTTCGACGCCGTTGGCGGGCTCACCATGGGCGCCGATCAGTTCGCCCACGGGGTGGCGGTCGTGGCCGACAAGGACTGGTTCGTGATCCGCAAGGAACCCAAGGGCCGGGGCACCAACAAACTGGTCGAGGGTGCCGACCTCGTCCCGGGCGTGCGGGTATTGCTGGTCGAGGACGCGGTGACCACCGGGGGTTCCGCTCTCAAGGCGCTGCAGGCGGTTCGGGCGGAGGGCGCCGAGGTGGTGCTGGCGGTGACGGTGGTCGACCGGGGCGAGCAGGCCACCGCCTCCTTCGCCGCCGAAGGAGTGCCCTACGCCAGCCTCGTCACCTACCGCGATCTGCACATCGAACCCGTCTGAGCCCTATCCGCTCGCAGAGGCGACGCCGTCGCCTCTGCGATGATGCATCGGTGGCCCGGGCTGAGCGCGATCCTCGAGGGGATTTCGCGGCGCTGCTTCGCGTCTGGGAGGGCGGAGACCCTCGCGATGTCCTTGATCTCGTCACTGCGACCTATCGCGGACACATGCTCCATCTGGTCGACGGCGAGCGAACCGCGGCGGAGTACCCGGCATGGATCGCACGCTGGCGTGAGAGCAACCCGGGCACGATCTTCGAGGTCACCGACCAGGGTCACATCGGATCGAAGTTGTGGACGCGACTGGTGGCCCGTCGGCCTGATGGCTCCCTGGCCAAGGGCATGAACCAGAGCCGGTTCGAGGGGCATCTGCTCGCCGAGGAATGGGCGATCTGGTCAGACTGGCACTGAGACCGCGACTCGCACCGAGCGGGCCACCCGGCTTCGGCGGAATCGGCATGTAGCGAGACGCCCACCACTGTCCGGCCAGGACGGCAGTCAACGCGCCCAGCTCACAGGGCGGGGATGACCCTCGCTCACAGGCCCAGTGAGCGGCCGATGATCTCCTTCATTATCTCGGTCGTGCCGCCGTAGATGGTGGTCACCCGGGCATCCGCGTAGGCGCGGGCGATGGGGTACTCGAGCATGTACCCGTAGCCGCCGTGCAGTTGCAGGCAGCGATCCACGGTGCGCTTCTGCAACTCCGTGCACCACCACTTGGCCATGGCCGCCTCCTCGGCGCTGAGTTCGCCGGCGTTGAGGGCCAGCACACACCGGTCGATGAAGGCCTGGCCGATCTCCACCTCGGTGGCGACCTCGGCCAGTACAAACCTGGAGTTCTGAAACGACCCGATGCTCTGGCCGAACGCCTTGCGATCCTGCACGTACTGCAGCGTCCAGCCCAACGCCGCCCGAGCGGCCGCCACCCCGGCCGCTGCGATCGACAACCGCTCCTGGGCCAGGTTGGCCACGAGCTGGGCGAACCCCTGTCCCTCGGTGGGGCCGAGCAGGTTGGCCACCGGCACCGGTACATCGGTGAAGAACAACTCGGCCGTGTCCTGGGAGTGCAACCCCAACTTCTCCAGGTTGCGGCCCCGCTCGAAGCCTTCCATTCCCCGTTCCAGCACCAGCAACGACATGCCCTTGTGCTTCTGGGTGGGGTCGGTCTTCACTGCGGTGATGACCAGGTCGGCGTTGATGCCGTTGGTGATGAACGTCTTCGCCCCGTTGACCACGTAGTGCTCGCCGTCGCGCAGGGCCGTCGTCGACATCGACGCGAGGTCCGAGCCGATCCCCGGCTCGGTCATGGCGATGGCGGTGATCAACTCGCCCGACGCGATGCCGGGGAGCCATCGTTGGCGCTGCTCCTCGTTGCAGTAGCGCAGGAAGTAGGGCAGGCAGATGTCGTTGTGCAACGTGAGCCCGAGGCCGGCGCCACCCACACCGGCCGCCTGGACCTCCTCGCCGATGACGAGGTTGTAGCGGAAGTCGTCCACCCCGCCGCCGCCGTACTCGTGGGGGATCGACATCCCCAGGAACCCCGCGTCGCCGGCCAGGCGGAACAGGTTGCGATCGACGATGCCGGCCGCTTCCCACTCGAGATGGTGCGGCTCGATGTGACGCTGCACGAACTGGCGGACGCTGTCGCGGAAGAGTTCGTGCTCGTCCTCGAAGAGGGTGCGGGCCATGAACCGACCCTACCGGTGGCTCAGAAGTCGAGCAGATCCCGCACGGAGCTGACCAGGAAATCGGGGCTGGCCGCCTGGGCGAGCACCTCCAGGGCGCGGCCGGCGCTCTCGCCCACCTGCGCCGCCGCGCCGGCCAGCTCGTCGGCGCCGGCCAGTTGGGCGGCGGTCTCCACCGCGGCCGTTCCGGCATCGAGGACCGTGCCTGCGGCGGTGAGCACCGGGCTCGGGTCGACCACGTCGTCGAGGTAGCTCACGGCGCGCTCGAACCCGTCGGCCTCATCGAGGCGCACCTCGTCGAGATGCCCCGTCATGAGGCCGGCGATCTCCTCGAGGGTGCCGGCGCCGGCGTCGAAGTACCCGCCGTGGCCGGTGTCGGTGCCCGTGTCCAGCCGTTGCGCCCCGAACTGCGGGTCGGTGGGGCTTCGCCCGAACGCCTCGCTGAGACCGAGGAGATCACCCCTGGCCCGGGCGCTGTAGATCGGGGTGTTCCCGTCGCCGAGGCCGGCGACGCGGTCGACGCCCATGCCGGGGCTGCCCACCACGACCACGGCATCGGCCCGCAACCCCTGTCGCAGCGCCTCACCGACGACAACGGTGCCGTAGCTGTGCCCGATCACGGTCACCCGGGTGCCGGGGGCCAAACCCAGAGAGGCGATGTAGGCGACGAGGGTTGCGCCGCCGGTCGTCGCTGGTTCGTGCAGGAGCGCCTCGATGCCCTGCGGTGCCTCGTAGCCGCGCCAATCGACGACGGCGACGATGCCGTCGGGGGAGCGGCGTCGTGCCGCCAGGTGCAGATGCTCGGCAGCCTGGGAGGGGCCATCGTGCGGGCGGCGGGGGCGCGATCCCATCCCCGAGACGAGGATGGCGACGGCGGTGGCTCCTGCGAGCTGGCCGTGGATCACGGCTTCGTCGTCGCCGGTCCCCTTGGAGGATCCGATCGCTCCCGTGGAGCTCACCGGTCCGGCTGCGGCCCCTGCCATGGCGAAGGCGCGGGCCACCCCGCGCACCCACGCCTCCAGCTCGCGGATCGGCGCACGTGCTCTGTCACCCTTGCGCCCAGCGATGCCAACGCCGATCCCAGCGCCGGCTGACCGGCAGTGCTCACCGCCGCGGCGCGAACGGCGACGTGTCCGGCGCGACGCTGGACCAGCTCGGTCAACTCGCCGCCGCCGGCGATTCCCGCCAGCCGTTCCACCTCCGCGCCGCACCGCATCCCGGAGCGGGTCGTCCCCGAAGCCGGCGGTCCAACCCCGTGCGCCGGCATCGGTCCCCCCGCGTCGCGCTCTTCTCGGTTCATTCTCCGACCTCCCCGGCCCGGCCCAGGCCCGGCCCAGGCCCGGTCCAGGCCCGGCCCTAGCTTGACCATCGTAGTGCTATTTCAGTATCTTTCGATGTTCCTAGCACGGCGATCGGCGGCGGGC
>JANMIX010000040.1:0-2009 GCA_031376015.1 Acidimicrobiia bacterium
GGTCGAACAGCGCTTGGCGGTGGGTGGTTTCGTGGCGGTCGCCGCAGGCGTCGGCCACAACCAGGGGGATGAAGCCGTGCTGGCAGGCGTCGAGCGCGGTGGCCCGCACGCAGCCGCTGGTCGACAGGCCCCCGACCACGACGGTGTCGATGCCCTGCGCCCGCAGTGCCGAGGCGAGCGAGGTACCGAAGAACGCCGACGCGTACTGCTTGGTGATGACGGCGTCGCCCGGGGCGGGGGCGGGACCCTCGGCCGGGAAGTCACCCAGCGGGTTGCCCGCCTCGAAGCAGCGCAACGACGGCACCTTGCGGAAGAACACCCCGCCGTCGGCCCCACCGGGCACGAACTCGACACGGGTGAAGTAGACGGGGACACCGGCGGCGTGGGCGGCGTCGACCAGGCGGCGGCAGCCGGCCATGGCCGTGGCGGCCGAGTCGCCCGCGTAGAGGGGCGAGTCGGGCTCGAGGTAGGCGCGGGCCGGGTCCACCACGACCAGGGCCGGATGTTCACCCCAGCCCAGCCGGCTGCCGAAAGCCATATCCCCGTGGGGGTTCTCGGTCATGTCCCCTCCTCCTCAGCCGGCGGGAGTGCTCCAGTGCGCGGTGCCCCAGTACGCGGTGCCGGCGTTGCCGGTGATGCCTCCGGCGACGCTGCGTCCGCCGGGTAGGCCCGGGCCGGCACCGGCGCAGGGGCGTGAATGCTCCGGGGCTGCAGCCAGTGGGCCACCGCGTCGTCGCCGTACTCGCGGCCGTAGCCGCTGCGCTTGACCCCACCGAAGGGGGCACGCAGGTGCATCCCGCCGCGATTGGCCACGTTGATGCTCACGTGGCCGCACTCCAGACGCCGGGCCAGCGCCACCGCCCGCTCCTCGTCGGCCGACCACACCGAGGCCGCCAACCCCAGGGGCGAGTCGTTGGCCCGGCGCACGGCGTCGTCCTCGTCGTCGAAGCCGAGCAGCGGCACCACGGGCCCGAACTGTTCCTCCCGCACCAATTCGTGCTCGTCGCCGAGACCCAGCACCAACATGGGACGCACGAACCAGCCGCCCCCGGTCATGGCCGCCTCGGTGACGGTGCCCAACTCCACCACGGTGGCGCCGGGGGCGCGCCGAGCGGCGTCGATCAGGGCCGAGACTCGGTCGCGTTGGGTGGCGCTGGCCAGCGGACCGACGGTGACCGCAGGGTCGAGCGGGTCGCCCATCACCAGCGCGCTGCGGGCCACCTCGAGGTACCGCTCGGTCAACTCCTCCAGACGGGAGCGGTGCACGTAGACACGTTTGGCCGCCATGCACACCTGCCCCGAGGTGAGGAAGCTGGCCAGCACCAGACGCTCCACCGCCTCGGTGCTCAGGTCGGCGTCGGCACACACGATGGCCGGATCGTTGCCGCCCAGTTCCAGCACGGCGGGCACCAGGCCCTCGGCCAGATCGCGCAGCAGGGCCACGGCGGCCGCGTCGCCGCCGGTGAAACCCACCTTGCGGATGCGTGGGTCGCGCACCAGCGCCCGGCCCACCTCGACGCCGCCGTTGCACACGGCCAGCACACCGGCGGGGAGGCCGGCGGCCAGTTCCCCCAACACCGCCGTCACCGCCAGGGGCACCAACGGGCTGGGTTTGACCACCACCGCGTTGCCGGCCAGGAGGGCGGGTACAACCTTGAGGGCAGCGAGGATCACGGGGGCGTTCCAGGGCGTGATGGCGGCGACGGTGCCGAAGGGTTGCTGGGTGATGCGCAGATGCCCGCCGGCTGCGCCGGTGTCGATCACCACGTCGGCGTGGGCCTCGGCCGCGTGCGCCGCGCAGTGGGCCACGAAGGCCTGGGCGAATCGCAACTCGCCCTCGGCGTCGGCGCGGGGTTTGCCCAACTCGCGGGCCAGCAACTCGCCCAGTTCACCGGTGCGGGCCGCCACCGTGGACGCGGCCGCCTGCACCGCGTCGATCCGGGCGGCGACGCCGGCGTCCCACCACTCCCGGCGGGCGCCCTCGGCTGCGGTCACCGCCGCCGCCACCG
>JANMIX010000339.1:0-2409 GCA_031376015.1 Acidimicrobiia bacterium
TGCGCGGCGCGGCTGAGCCGTTCGAAGCCGCTTGCGCCCCCCAGCTCATCGTTGAGGTGGCTGTGATCGACGACGTCGTAGCCGTGCATGCTGCCCCGCGCGGCCTGCAGGATGGGCGAGCAGTACAGGTGGCTGATTCCCAGCCGGGCCAGGTAGGGGACGACGGCGGCCGCGTCATCGAAGCCGAACCCCGCGTGGAGTTGCAGCCGGTAGGTCGCGCGCGGGGTCACCGCGGGGCGCGCGCCGGTATTACTGCTCAACCATCGGTGGCGGCCTTGGTACGCCGCCGGGCTCTTCCTGCGGCCGCCTTGGCCGGCTGCGGGCTGGAGAGGTGCGACTCTGCCGACGCGTCCCACCCCGACCTTCGAGCATTGGCGTCGGTCAGGTCGATCACCGAGTCGTCGCCTCCGTACTCATTGGAGACGTAGCAGTCCGCAGCCCAGTCGTTCTCCCAACGCTCCCCGTCGAGCAGATACCGGAACCGGTAGGCGCGGCCGGGAATCAGCGAGATCTGGGTGGACCAGCCTTCGTCGTCACGCTCCATGGGGCACGCGCTGGTCGACCAGTCATTGAACTCACCCACGACATGCACCGACTCCACACCGTCCATCGGTGGCAAACGGAACGTGATCGTGACGTCGCTCGGCCCGCCCTTCTTGTCGACCATCTTCATGCCCTCCTCAGTGCACGGGGAAACCCGGACCCGTCTACCCGGTCGGAGGAACGAATAGACCAAACTCGCCGGGACCTCGCCAGAAGCACGGTGTCCGTTCGTGCCTACGCCCTCCGCGTTCGACGGCGCGCCGAGCGCGTCCGGTAACGCCACGGTTCGAACAGCCGCGTGCGAAGCCAGTAGCGGCCGCCGCTGTAGGGCAACTGGGTGACCACCTTCCCCGAGGGCGCCTGGAAGTAGTTCGAACAGGCCAACCAGACCTTGTTGCGCATCGAGGCCTGCACCCGCCGGTTGTAGCGCGCCATGACCCGGGGCCGCACCTCCACGCTGGATCGGCGCAGCCTGCGCATGGCGGCCAGGGCGCTCATTACGTAGTGCGTCTGCGCTTCGTGCATGAAGAGGATCGAGTTGACCCCGTTTGTGTTTGGGCCGTACAGCATGAAGAAGTTGGGATACCCGCTGACGCACAGCCCGAGGTAGGCCTCGGCGCCCTCAGCCCAGTCGGCGTGGAGCCGTCGACCGCCTCTCCCAATCACCTCGAGATTCGGGAGATAACGGTTCGCCTTGAAGCCGGTGCCATAGATGATGGTGTCGACCTCGTGGAACTCGCCATCCGCGGTGCGCAACCCGCGCTCGGTGATCTCGGTGATGGGCTGTGACACGAGCCGGACGTTGTCACGCTGCAGAGTGGGGTACCAGGTGCGTGACGACAGGGGGCGCTTGCAGCCCGCCGGGTAGTCCGGTGTGAGCTGGGCCCGGAGTTCGGGGTCCTCCACCTTGCGTTCGAGGTAGGACCGGGCGATCTCGGTCATCATCACCGTGTTGGCGCTGTCCACCTCGAAACGAGAACGCTCGTAGGTGAGCCAGATCTGAGCCCGGTGCCGGCGGGCGGCCCGCGGCACCCGGGCGAAGCGGCGTTGCTGTTCGGGGGTGAACGGTCCCTCGATCCGGGGCGTGATCCAGATGGGTGTCCGTTGGAACACGGTGAGGTGCGCCACTTCCGGGGCGATAGCGGGGACGTACTGGATGGCACTGGCGCCGGTGCCGATCGACGCCACCCGCTCCCCCGCCATCGGTCGGGTGTGATCCCATCGAGAGGAGTGGAACGCGCGACCCGCGAATCGCTCGGTGCCGGGGATCGCGGGGACGTCCGGCTCGTTGAACATGCCAAGGGCGCTGACGAGAACCTCCGCGCGAAACTCCTCGCCCGATTCGGCGAACAGCGACCATGCCTGGTCCGCCTCCACCCATCGGGCCTCTCGGATCGTGGTGCCCGTGCGCAGATGTGCCCGGAGCCCGAACCGGGTCGCGACCGACTCCAGATAGTCGAGGATCTCGGGCTGGCTGGCGTAGGTCTGGCTCCACCAAGAGTTCGGCGCGAACGAGAACGAGTAGAGATGGGAGGGAACGTCACAGGCTGCGCCCGGATAGGTGTTCTGGCGCCAGGTTCCTCCGACGCCGTCACTGCGCTCGAAAATCGTGAAGTCGTAACCGGCGCGCTGGAGGCGTACACCCATGGCGATACCGCCTGCGCCGGCACCGAGCACCGCGACCGTGGCTTTGGAAGACCTGTCCACCGGCCTCGCCATCATCGCCCTCCCACCAGGACGCCGTTGCGGTCCGGCATGTCGATGATGCCCACGGAGGGAAGCTAGCAGTGGCCAACGACCCGGCGGATCGGCCCTAGGTGGCGAAGCATCGCTCGAGAAACGCATCGAGCGCCTCGATGTCTCGAT
>JANMIX010000073.1:0-3711 GCA_031376015.1 Acidimicrobiia bacterium
GGCCGCCGGGGGTTGGGGCCGGTGTAGCGACCGCCGGGCGCCATACGCGGCGCGAACGTGGGTGAGGTGATGAAGTCGGTCGTGTCGGGATACTCCCAGCGGGCCTTCTCCTCCAGCGAGCCCCGCTCGAAGCTCACCAGCACGCCGGGCGTATCGGCGGTGGGGATGGCCGACTCGTCGATGCGGTCGGCGTAGAAGTCGATGGCCCGGCGGCTGATCGCCCCCGGCCGGCACCCGTGGTAGGCGACGTGGTGCAGCGTCGGCGCCGCCAACCCCTCGGTGCACCAGTCCAGGGCCGAGAGTTGCAGGTTCCACGACCAGTCGTCGCGCACCACGGCCCGGTCCAACAGCTTGCCGCTGCTCGGGTCGAGCGTGGCCTCCGAGATCGTCTCGGTGCTGAGCCCCATCGAATAGAAGCCCACCAACGCCGGGTCGATGGGGTCACCATTGCGGTCGAGATCGGCCGCACCCAACGGGAAGCCGAGGTCGAGCATGTCCATGTGCTCGAACAGGACCCGCACACCGTCGGTGTCGTTCCACACGCCGTAGAAGTGCCCCGGCGGCGGGCCCATGCGGAACGGGTAGGCCCGCACCGGCTGGCCCGGCGGGGTCTCGTCCAACTCGTCCTTGCGCACCAGGTAGAGGCTGATCTCGTCGTCGATCGACACCGACTTGGGCCCGCCGAAGATGGCGGCCGGGTCGGCCTTGAAGTTCCCCGAGTCCGACAGCACCAACCAGTGCTGGGTCTGGGTGATGGTGTGCATCGACCCGGCCACCATCGCCCCCTCGACCGGCCAGTACGACGCCGGCGCGCCGTCGCCGTTCCAGCGCACCACGGTGGGGGCCTGGGCGAAGTTGTTGGCCAGGTCGGGGATGAGCTTCACCGTCCACAGACAGTTGCGCTCGGGATCCACGACGGGGTGCGCCGAGGTGAACAGGAACGGGAACACGTTGCCCAACTCGATGCTCTGACCGCCCCAGGCGTCGAGCGAACCGGCGTCGCCCAACCACCGCATGGTGACGGGATCCAACTCGCTGGGCCGGCCCACGTCCCAGGTGGCGAAGAGCCGATCGCCCCAGGGCAGCGGCGCGGTGTTGGCCATGTTGGGCGGACCCAAGGGAGTGGAGTAGCCGGTGGCGCCGGGGGTGAACAGGTCGGGCCGCTTCTCGTACAGCCGCCGCGACGGCGAGTCGATCACCTTCGAGCGCCAGGCCAGCGTGCCGGCCGCCGCGCCGTGCTGGCCGGGCAGCAACGACAGGCGGTTCATCACCCCGAAGCCGAAGAAGGCGTGGGGCAGGTCATGGGCCGGCAGGGGGCTGCTGATGACCATCTCGCCGGTGAGGTCGGCGGGCCACTCGCCGGCGGTGACCTCGAGGTCGAAATCGCTGGGTGTGGCAGACAGCAGTGAGGCAGGCACAGGCATGAAACGCTCCCCGGTGAGCTCTGGACGGTGCGGGTACCGTACAGTAAACAGTGTTCACTGACTAGAGGGGAATCGGGATGGACCAGGCACTCGAAGAGCGGATCCGCACCGAACTGGCCGACGGCCTCGAACGCACCACCGCCCCCGCCGGCGCCGTGCCGGTGCCGCCGATCCCGGTGCGGCGCTACCTGGATCCCGACTTCTTCGCCCTGGAGGACGAGTGCGTGTGGGGCCGCTCCTGGCTCTTCGCCGGGCACGAATCCGAACTGCGCGAGCCCGGCGCCTACCGCCTGTTCACCCGCAGCGGCGCCCCCATCCTGATCGTGCGGGGCCAGGACAACGTCGTGCGGGCCTTCTACAACAGTTGCCGGCACCGGGGCGCGCCGGTGGTGCGCGACGACTGCGGGGTGGCCAAGCGCCTCACCTGCCAGTACCACTCGTGGTCCTACGACACCGCCGGCCAACTCCGCGCCGTGCCCGACGCCCGCAACTTCGTGGACCTCGACGAACCCGCCCTGGGCCTGGCCCCGGTGCGCTGCGAGATCTGGCAGGGGTTCATCTTCGTGAGCGAGGACCCCGCCGCCCCCTCATTGGAGCGCTACCTGGGCCCCCTGTGCGAGCAGATGAAGGAGATCGACGGCGACTCGCTGCAGGTGCTGGGCCGCCAGAACCACCGCATCGAATGCAACTGGAAACTGCTGGTGGACGCCTTTTTGGAGGTGTACCACATCCGTACCGTGCACCCCGATAACGCGGCGCTGCTCTACGAGGACCGCACCGCCACCGTGGCCATGCTGCCCAACGGGCACTCCCGCCTCACCGTGGCCAAGAAGCCCGAACTCATCCCCTTCGTGGCCCCCTCGGCCGAGGCCGACAACCCGTCGGTGGGCGGCCTGTGGCGCGAGACGAGCACCAGTTTCGGGATCTTCCCCAACATCGTGGCCCCCATGGACACCGGCGCCTTCGCCTGGCTGTGCATGTGGCCCGACGGCCCCCGCGCCACCGAACTGGAACTGGTGTGGTTCGCGCCGGCCTGGGGGGAGGGCCAACCCCTCGACGAGCACGTGATGCGCATGACCCTGTTCGAGACGGTCATGGCGCAGGACACGGCCAACATGAACGCCATCCAGCGATCGGTGGAATCCCGCGGCGCCCGGCCCTTCCAGATCGGCTGGCACGAGCGGCTCATCCACCATTTCCACCGCTCGCTCGACCTCGTGCTGGGCGACGTGCCCGAGGGTTGCGCGGTGTCCGACGCCCTCGACGGCTACGTCGAAGCGGGCTGACCGACGGCCCCGCGCGCCGGCCCGACGGCGACGTTGACAGGATGACTGAACACTGTAAAGTGCGGAGATGGCCGCGGAGCAGAACCCTTACCTGATCGGCGCGCTGCGCCCGGTCGCCGACGAAGTGGACCTGCACGATCTCGAGGTCACCGGCACCCTCCCGGCCAACCTCAACGGCCTGTTCCTGCGCAACGGTCCCAACCCCGCCTTCGAACCCCGCGGCGCCTACCACCTCTTCGACGGCGACGGCATGCTGCACGGCCTGTGGTTCGAAGGCGGCAAGGCCCGCCGCTACAAGAACCGTTGGATCGACACCGCTGGCCTGCGGGCCGAACGCCGCGTTGGCCGCTCCTGCTTCGGGGGCATGGTCGACGTGGACCGCGCCGCCGAGGAGGTGCGGGCCGAGGTGGGCCACGTGAAGAACGTGGCCAACACCCATGTCATCCGCCACGCCGGCAAGATCATGGCCCTGTGGGAAGTGGGCCAGCCCCACGAGATCACCCCCGAGCTCGACACCGTGGGCCCCTTCGACTTCGACGGCCAGCTCAACGGCTCGATGACCGCCCACCCCCACGAGGATCCGGCCACCGGCGAGTTGCTGTTCTTCGGCTACGGCCTGGTGCAACCGCACCTCACCTTCTACCGGCTCGACGCGGCGGGCACCCTGGTGGAGAAGGCCGTGATCGACATCCCCGACCCGGTGATGATGCACGACTTCGCCGTCACCGAGAACCACGTGCTGTTCTTCGACGCCCCCGCCATCTTCGACCTCCACGCCGCCCTCTCGGGCGGGGAGATGTTCAACTGGAAGCCCGAGCGCGGCACGCGCATCGGGGTGTTCAACCGCACCGAGGGGCCCACCTCGATCCGTTGGTACGAGACCGAGCCCGGCTACGTGTTCCACTTCCTCAACGCCTTCGAGGAGGACGGCCTGCTCTACCTCGACGGCTGCCGCCAGGCCCGCCTGGAGATGGGCATCGACGAGCGGGGCCGCGCCGACC
>JANMIX010000101.1:0-2143 GCA_031376015.1 Acidimicrobiia bacterium
TCGCCATCTCCTACTCGGGCGACACCGAGGAGACGGTGGAGGCGGCCCAGGCGGCCGCGGTCGCCGGTGCCCGCATGGTGGTGCTGTCCGAGGGGGGTGACCTGGCCGACCTGGCGCGGAGCTGGGGAGCGCCGTACATCGAGCTCCCGGAGTGCCCGATGCCGCGCGCCGGTGTGGGGTCGGTGAGCATCCCGCCGCTGCTCGTGCTCGAGCACGTCGGCCTGTTCCCGGGCGCGAGCCAGTACGTGGCCGACGCGGTCGAGCAGCTCGCACGGCGGCGCGACACCCTCATCAAGGACGGCGGCCCGGCACAGCAGATCGCCCGGGAGATCGGCCGCACCATGCCGGTGGTCCTCGGCGGCGATGCGCTGGGCGCCGTGGCCGCCTACCGGTTCAAGTGCCAGGTGAACGAGAACGCCAAGTGCCCTGCGTTCTGGTCGGCGCTCCCCGAGATGGCCCACAACGACATCTGCGGCTGGGGTCAGCACGGCGACGTGACCCGCCAGGTGATGACCCTGGTGCGGTTCCGGCACGCGTTCGAGCACCCGCAGGTGGCCCGACGCTTCGACCTCACCTTCGACCTGATCGACGAGGTGGTCCACGCCGTCGTCGACATCGAGGCGGCGGGCGACGGCTCGCTCGCCCAGCTGTTCGACCTCGTCCTCCAGGGCGACTTCGTGAGCCTGCACATGGCGGCGGAGGCCCAGGTCGATCCCGGTCCCATCCCGGTGCTGGTCGACCTGAAGGCGGCGCTGACCCGCTGACCTACTACCCTGGTCAGCCGGGCTGATCAGGGTGCTGCCTGCTGCAGCCAGCCCTCGTACGTCTGCACACCACGAACCCAGCGCGCCCGGATCGGCGCGCCCGCACGGAGGAACCCCCATGACCAACCACCCTGATCAGGACTTCAAGGTCGCCGACCTCTCCCTTGCCCCCTGGGGCCGCAAGGAGATCGAGCTGGCCGAGGTCGAGATGCCCGGTCTGATGGCGCTGCGCGCCGAGTTCACCGACGCCCGGCCGCTGGCGGGCGCCCGCATCACCGGATCGCTGCACATGACGATCCAGACCGCCGTGCTCATCGAGACGCTGACCGCCCTCGGCGCCCAGGTGCGCTGGGTGAGCTGCAACATCTTCTCCACCCAGGATCACGCCGCCGCCGCGGTGGCCGTCGGTCCGGAGGGCACCGTCGACTCGCCGAAGGGCGTGCCGGTGTTCGCCTGGAAGGGCGAGACGCTCGAGGAGTACTGGTGGTGCACCGAGCAGGTGCTGCAGTGGCCCGACGGTGGCGGCCCCAACATGATCCTCGACGACGGTGGCGATGCCACCCTCCTCGTGCACAAGGGCGTGGAGTACGAGAAGGCCGGTGCCGTCCCCGATGCGACCGAGGACGACTCGGAGGAGTGGGGCGTCATCATCGACACCCTCAAGCGTTCGCTCGCCGAAGACCCCAACCGCTGGACCACCATCGCCAGCGCGATCAAGGGCGTCACCGAGGAGACCACCACGGGTGTCCACCGGCTCTACCAGATGTTCGAGGCCGGCCAGCTCCTGTTCCCGGCCATCACCTTGAACGACTCCGTCACCAAGTCGAAGTTCGACAACCTCTACGGCTGCCGCCACAGCCTCATCGACGGCATCAACCGTGGCGTCGACGTGATGCTCGGCGGCAAGGTGGCCCTCGTCTGCGGCTACGGCGAGGTCGGCAAGGGCTCGGCCCAGTCGCTGCGCGGCCAGGGCGCCCGGGTGATCGTGACCGAGGTGGATCCCATCTGTGCGCTGCAGGCCGCCATGGAGGGCTTCGAGGTCAACACGCTCGAATCGGTGCTCGGAAGCGCCGACATCTTCATCACCACCACCGGCAACAAGGGCATCATCACCGCCGAGCACATGGCGAAGATGAAGCACAACGCCATCGTGGGCAACATCGGCCACTTCGACAACGAGATCGACATGGCCGGCCTGAAGAAGGCGGGCGTGAAGCGCGTCACGATCAAGCCGCAGTACGACGAGTGGCGGTTCGAGGACGGCCACTCCGTGATGATCCTCGCCGAGGGCCGCCTGCTGAACCTCGGCTGCGCCACGGGCCACCCGAGCTTCGTGATGTCGGCGTCGTTCACCAACCAGGTGATCGCGCAGCTCGAGC
>JANMIX010000118.1:0-4919 GCA_031376015.1 Acidimicrobiia bacterium
CGGATCGATCGGGGGCCGTCCCTGCGACGGCGATCAGCGCGTCGACGATGCGCCCGTAGACCTCGTCGAAGGTGGCGGCGTCGTCGTAGAAGTCGTCGAAGCTGACGGCGTCGGGCACCGCCACCATCGCCGGGTGACGCCGGGTGCGCATGAAGCGGGGTCGGGGCACGGCGATGGCGGCCAGGGTCTCGGCCGTGAGCAGTTCGGGCCCGGCGGGACCGACGCCCACGACCACTATCTCAGGGACGGCGACCTCGGGGGCGTTCACGCCCGTACCGTGGCCGTGGCGGGATCCCAGTGGCCGAGGGCGGGATCGACCGTGATCCGCGCCGAGGCGAGGCGGCCGTCGAGCCAGGCGGCGTAGGTGCGCCCCACCGCCGGATCGTTGCCCGCCGTGCATCGCACGCCGCTGAGGGATTGCTGCAGGGTCCGCAGTTCGGCGTTCCAGCGCAGTAGGTCCGCCCGGTAGGCGGTGGGGAGAGCCGCCAGGAACGTGCGGCCCTCAGGCGTGTCGCCCCCGGCCAGATCGGTGGGAAGTTGGGCGGTCGCCGACGCCTCGCAGGCCGGGTCGACGGCCAGTTTGCGCGACGTCAGTTCGGCCTCGACGAGGAGGAACACGATGCGACGGCGCAGCACAGTGCGTACGAAGCCGGCATCGAATCCGCCGCCAGCGGCCCGGGTGGTGGTGCCGTTGTCGGCCAGTTGGGAGTCGAGGACCGAGAGGTACGCCGGCACCGACCCGACGGCGTCGAGTTCATCGGCCAGGGCCGCTCCCGACAGCACGGCACCGTTCACCGACGCGGCCACGAGCGGGAAACGGGTCCGGTCGACACGGGCCACGCCGGGACCGGCCGTGGCAGTCGGGCCCCGGCCATCGGAAGAGGTCGAGGCCGAGGAGGCGGGAACACCACTGCCGTGCCCGGTCAGGGCCACGTAGGCGCCACCAGCGGCGAGCACCAGCGCCAGGGTCAGGGCGACGAAACCCCGCCGGCGCGAGGCCAGAGGGCGGCGAGACCGGGACCGAGGTCGCCGGCGGCTCACGAACTGGCCGGCGAGGACCCCTGGTCGGGCACGGAGCCATCCTGACCGGCGCCGGGGTTCTGGGCTTCGGAGGCGGCCGGGATGATGGTGCCCTGGGTGGGATCCCAGCGCCCGATGCGCCCGTCGACGGTGATGAGCGAGGTGGCCCGGGCCTTCTGCAGCCAGGTCTGATAGGCGCGGGTCACCGCCAGGTTCGCCACCTCGGCGACCCGCTCGCGCACCGCCTCGAGGGTGTTGGGCTTGCGGCTGAGCACCTTGATCAGGAACGACGCGCCCTGCAGGTCATAGGGGCCGGCGATCCCCCCGGGCTTGGCCGCGGTGATGCCCTCCGCCACTTGGTCGGCGAGTTCGGCCCGCGAGAGGCACCCGATCTCGCCACCGTTGGCCGCCGAGTTGGGGTCCAGCGAATTGGCCTTGGCCAAGTCGGCGAAGTCCTCCCCCTCATCGAGATCGGCCTTGATCTTCGCGGCCGTTTCCGGGTTCGCCACCACGATCACGGCCAGGCAGAACGAGTCGAAATCACTCTTGTGGTTCTCGAAGTAGGTGGTCACGGGATCGGCCACCACGCAAGGCTGACCGGCGAGGTCGGCCTCCAGCAGCAGCCGGTCCAGATCACGCGCCACCAGGGTGCGCCGGTAGTCCTGGGGGAAGTCCTGGAACCCGGCAATGTGGTCCTGCACGTCGCTCTGGGCCGAGGTGGTGCACTGGTCATCGGCCTTGAGCTTTCGGCGCTCGACTTCTTGATGCAGGAGCGAGGAGTCGATCAGGCCCTGCAACACCGACACCGCGAACGACGTATCGACGGTGCCCGGGGCGGTGCCGGCCGTCTTGAGGTTCTGGGCCTCGCGTTGGGTGGTCTTGGCGGCGAAGAACTTGGCGTTCGCCTGCATGAGATCGAGCTCGTGGACGAAGGCCTGGCCGCTCACTGCCGCGCCGTTCACGGTGGCCGCCGGGACGGCTCCAGTGGACTTGTCGCAGCCCGCCAGGAGGAGCGCTCCCACCACCACAAGACCCAGCACGGTCATACGTCTGTTCACGAGGGGTCGAGCGTAGCGGTCACCCCTGCCCACACGGAGATCAGGCATCGACAACCACCTCCGCGACCGGTGGAACGACCTCGCGCAGCAGGGTGATCAACCCTTCGATGAGGTCGTTGGCCCGCATGATCGGCAGCTGCAACATGCCCGAGTCGGCCTTGTACACGGCCTTCTTCACCAGGCGCTTCAGGCGGGTCTCCTGTGACAGCTTGAGCTGCACGGGGCTGAGCCGTACGACGTAGGCGGGGCCGCCGAAGCCGGGACCCTTGGCCACGTTGACCTCCTTCACGCCGAGCCGGGAACACTCCGCGCGGAGGCGGGCGACGGCCAGCAACGCCTCGGCGGGCGCGGGGATGGCGCCGTAGCGGTCGAGCCACTCGGCACGGATGTCGTCCACCTCGGCGTCGGTGGTCACCGCCGCCAACCGGCGGTACGCCTCCAGCCGCAGGTCCTGGCGGGGGATGTACTCGGGAGGCAGGTTTGCATCGAGCGGCAGGTCGAGCTTGATCTCGGCCGGCTCGCGGATCGGCTCGCCCTTCAGTTCGGCCACCGCCTCGTTGACCATCTGGCAGTACAGGTCGTAGCCGACCGCGGCGATGTGGCCCGACTGGCCGGTGCCCAACAGGTTGCCCGCACCGCGGATCTCCAGGTCACGCATGGCGATACGGAACCCACTGCCGAGCTCGGTGGTCTCGCCGATGGTCTTGAGCCGCTCGTACGCCTCTTCGCTCAGCGCCCGGTCGCGGGGGTGGAACAGGTAGGCGTAGGCCCGCTGGCCGGCACGACCCACGCGACCGCGGAGCTGATGCATCTGGCCGAGGCCCAACAGGTCGGCACGGTCGACCACCAGGGTGTTCACGGTGGGCATGTCGATGCCCGACTCGATGATGGTGGTGCACACCAGCACGTCGTAGGCGCCCTCCCAGAAGTCGAGCACCACCTGTTCGAGGCTGCCCTCGTCCATCTGGCCGTGGGCCACGGCCAAGCGGGCTTCGGGCACCAGCTCCCGAAGACGCTCGGCCACCTCCTGGATGTCCTGCACGCGGTTGTGCACGAAGAACACCTGGCCCTCGCGCAGCAACTCGCGGCGGATGGCCTCGGCCACGGCTCGCTCGTCGTATTCGCCGACGTAGGTGAGGATCGGTTGGCGTTCGGCCGGCGCCGTGTTGAGCAGGGTGAGATCCCGGATGCCCGTCAGGCTCATCTCCAGCGTGCGGGGAATGGGGGTGGCGGTGAGGGTGAGCACGTCGACGTCGGTGCGCAGCCCCTTGATCTTCTCCTTGTGGGAAACGCCGAAGCGCTGCTACTCGTCGACCACCAGCAGACCGAGATCCTTGAAGCGCACGTCCTCGGACAGCAACCGGTGGGTGCCGATCACCACGTCGACGGTGCCGTCGCCCACCCCCTTTACCACCGCGGCGGCCTGCTTGTTGGTGAGGAACCGGCTGAGCACCTCGACCCGCACGGGGTACCCCGAGTAGCGCTCGGAGAAGGTCTGGAAGTGCTGCTGGGCCAGCAGGGTGGTGGGTACCAGGACCGCCGCCTGCTTGCCATCCTGCACACACTTGAACACGGCCCGCAGCGCAACCTCGGTCTTGCCGAACCCGACGTCGCCGCACACGAGGCGGTCCATGGGGTGCTCGTTCTCCATGTCGGCCTTCGTCTCCTCGATGGCCTTGAGCTGGTCGGGGGTCTCGGTGTAGGCGAAGGCGTCCTCGAGTTCGCGCTGCCAGGGCGTGTCGGGCGAGAAGGCGTGGCCGGTGCTGTGCACCCGCTTCTGGTAGAGCACCACCAGTTCCTGGGCGATGAGGTCGACCTCGCTGCGGACCTTGGCCTTCGTGCGCTGCCATTCGCCGCCGCCCAACTTCGACAGCGTGGGCGACTCGCCGCCGGTGTAGTGGCGCACCGCGTCGATCTGGTCCGAAGGCAGGTAGAGCTTGTCGTCGCCGCGGTACTCGAGCAGGAGGTAGTCGCGTTCTGGGCCGCCCACGGCCCGCTTGACCATGCCGCCGAAGCGGGCCACGCCGTGATGGTGGTGCACGACGTAGTCGCCCACCTTCAGGTCGTCGAAGAACCGCTCGGCGTCACGGCGCCGCGGTCGGGCCACCCGGTGAGCGCGGCGACGGCCGGTGAGGTCGGCTTCGGCCAGCACCGCCAGCTTCAGCGAGGGGATCACGAAGCCACGCTCGAGCGGCGCCACCTCGATGGTGGGGCGCAGGCCGTGGTCCTCCTCGAGCAGGCGGCGCAGCCGCGACACCGAACCCTCCCCATCGGCGGCCACCACGATGCGGTAGCCGTCGCGGCTGAACTGCAGGAGTTGGTTGACGATCCGCTCGGCACCGCCGATGGCGGCCTCGAATCCGTGCGCCACCACCGACACCGTGTCGGGCCCCTCCGGGGTGCCGGTGACGGTCCACGCCGGTGCCCGGGTGTCGCTGAGGAGGCGATCGAACTCGAGGTGCAGGGGCGGGAACACGCGCTCCGCGTCCGAGGTCCATGTCACCGCCAGGGTGCGGGCGAGGTCGGCCTCCTCGGCCAGGATGTCCCCGGCGCGGTCACGCAACCGGCGGGGTTCGACCAGCACGACCTGCGCGTCGTCGCCGAGTAGATCGGTGAGCAGGCGCGGCCGGGGCGACAGCCACGGCAACCACGATTCCATGCCGTCGAAGAGCAGGCCCTCGCCCAACTTCTCCCACTGCTCGCGGCCCCACGGCTCGGCGGCCACCAGGGTCCGGGCCCGGGCGCGGTCGTCGTCGTCGGGGACGAACTCGCGGCACCCGAAGGCCAGCACCGCCAGCTTCAGCGAGGGGATCACGAAGCCACGCTCGAGCGGCGCCACCT
>JANMIX010000129.1:0-2910 GCA_031376015.1 Acidimicrobiia bacterium
CGCCCCATTCGTCGTAGGTCACGAACATGGCGCCCCGACCGAAGCTCGGGCCGTTCACGAAGGCACCGACCACATCGGAGAGGAACTCCTGGCCCAGCCGCAGGTCCTCGTGGGGATGGTCGTC
Organism: Acidimicrobiia bacterium; assembly: GCA_031376015.1. Classification (GTDB taxonomy): domain Bacteria; phylum Actinomycetota; class Acidimicrobiia; order Acidimicrobiales; family JACDCH01; genus JANMIX01. The sequence continues at coordinate 125 of JANMIX010000129.1, forward strand.
GTTGGAGATGCCCTGGGGATCGATGAACCACGGGTCGACGAAGACCACCTGGGGCAGCATGCCGCTGGCGGCGCGGGCGTAGTACTCCGAGACGTGATGGGTGATGTCCAGGTGGCGCCGGCCCCAGAAGAGGGTCTCAGGCAAGTTCGAGTAGTAGTACGCGCAGCTCACGCCGGCCTGCTTGCACATGTCCCAGATCGTGGGCCAGTCCCAGCCCGTACCCCACTTGGAGGCCAATCCGGGTTGGGCGGCCACCGCCTGGGGCGGGAGGTCGTTGCTGACCCAGCCACCCGACTGGGCCGAGTGCATGTAGTAGCGGTTGGGTTGCGTCGCGGCCAGCAACGAGGCGTGGTAGTGGTCGAAGGTGGTGAAGGTGCGCACCATCTGCGCCCACACCGGCACGTCGGTGGCCTCGTAGTAGGAGAGGGCGAACTCGTCGTTGCCATGTGCCGGATCGAGCCAGCCGTCGGGGCGGCCGTCGCCGTCGTGGTCGACCATCTGGGCCCGGCCGCCCCCGTAGCTGTGGGACGGGTCGTGGTAGGGACGCCCGTGGAAGTTGTTGCGGCCGGCTGCACCCCAGTTCTCGGTGGCCACCGTGGGGCCGGTCGGCCCGCCCCGACGGTCCACGTACGTGGCGTGCTGGATGGCGTCGAAGATCTCGCCCGTACCGCGGGCGGCCACCTCGTTCCCGTACCAACCCAGGTAATGGTTGACGGAGCGGTTCTCCATCATCACCACGACGATGGTCTCGGGGCGGTCGGGGCGAGCAGCGCTGGGCAGCGCGAGGTTGACGAAGTTGCTGGCGGCCAGGGCTTTGCCACCGACGGCGGAGAGCCCGGCACCCACTGCGGCGCCCTTCAAGAACGTACGACGGTCCATGGGACAAGGATTCGGTGTCACCGCGCCCCCCTCCTGCGCCTGGTGGGGTAATTGTCCGATTCAGACCACCATCGGCCCGCTGGCCTCAGGCGATGACCCCGGGGTTGAGGATCCCGGCGGGATCGAGGGCCGCTTTGGCCGCGGCCAGGGCCCGGCCGAAGGGTTCGGGCCGCTGCCGCCGGTACCAGGGGTCGTGGTCACGGCCCACGGCGTGGTGGTGGGTGATGGTGGCGCCCGCCGCCAGCAGCGCCTCCGAGGCCGCCTGCTTCACGTCGGCCCACATCGCCAGCTCGTCGCCCGGCCGGCCGGGGGCGAGCACGCTGAAGTACGGAGCGGGGCCGTCGGGGTACACGTGGGTGAACCGGCAGGTGATCCAGCCCCCGCCGCACACCTTCGAAAGCACCCCGTCGACCGTCTCGGTCACGGTGGCGTGCAGTTCGGAAAAGCGGTCCCAGGTAACGGCGGTCTCGAACGTCTCGGCGATGACGCCACAGCGCACCAGGCCGTCGCGCGTGTACGGAGCACGGATGAACGAACCCCGCCAGGCGCCGGCCGCGCCCTCGCGCCCGGCGCTGGGGTCACCCTCGTCGCTGAGCTTGCGTTCGCCCTCGGGCACCACCCCACCGTGCGCAGCGGTGATCTCCAGGGCCCGGTCGAGCAGTTCGGCCACCGGATGGTCCGCCGATTCGAACCCGAGCACCACCAGCGCCCCGCCGGCGGGCACGTCCCCCACACCGGCGGAGATCAGCGCTTCGGTGGCGTCGAGGAGGCGGCAGTTGGTGGGGAACAGACCCGACTGCGACAGCACCCGTACCGCGTCGACCGCCGTGGCGAACTCGGAGAAGCGCACCCCGGCCGAACCCTTCCAGCGGGGCCGGTCCTGCAGGCGCATCCAGGCCTCGGTGATGACCCCCAGGGCGCCTTCGGAGCCCAGGAACATCCGGTCCGGCGACGGTCCGGCACCGCTGCCGGGCAGGCGGCGCGACTCGCTGATACCGGTCGGTGTCACCACCCGCATCGACTCGGTGAGGTCATCGATGTGGGTGTACAGGGTGGCGAAATGCCCTCCCGATCGTGTCGCCAGCCATCCCCCGAGGGTGGACACCTCGAAGCTCTGGGGGAAGTGACGCAGGGTCAGGCCGTGCGGGCGCAGTTGGTCCTCCAGCACGGGCCCGAGCGCACCTGCCTGGATACGCGCGGCGCGGCTGCTGCGGTCGATCTCGAGCACCCGGTCCATGGCGGTCAGGTCCAGCACGCAGACCCCGGCATGGGCATCGCCCGGGTCGTACTCCACGCCGCCCACCACCGAGGAACCGCCACCGAAGGGGACGGCGGCGATGTTGGCGCCCGCGCACCAGTCGAGGACGTCGACCACCTCGGACTCGCGGGTGGGGTACGCCACGACATCGGGCGGATGGGGGAACTCGCGCCGGTAGGCGCGCACCACGTCGCGGTAGCTGCGGCCATAGGCGTGCAGCGCCCGCTCATAGATGTCGCCGCGACAGAGCGAGGTCAGCGAGTCGGGCGGGGACACTCGCGGTGGCCGAAGTTCCACGCCGGCCAACGCCGGCGCCGGCGCGGGCTCCAAGTGGTCGCCGGCCGGTCCGAACCGGTCGCGGACCGCGCCGCACAGCGAGGCGACCTGCTCGTCGGTCATCGCCGCGTCCTCATACCCCCAACCCCACCAGGAACGCTGTCGTTGCATACCCGAGTTGTAGTCGCGTGCGCTCGGCGAGGGCGTCGATCCGGACTCCGCCGGCACGGCCAGCGAGATTAGAACGTGTTCCAGTTCTCGGCTAGCTTCGCCGCCAATGGCTGAGACAGAGCTTCTGCAAGCCCCGTTGAAGATCGAGTACCCGTTCTCACGTACGACGGGTCCGGTGATCGGGGGGTTCCTGACCGGTCTG
>JANMIX010000144.1:0-3566 GCA_031376015.1 Acidimicrobiia bacterium
CGACTTCGAGGCCGCCGGCAGGGTCGTCGTGGTGGGAATCGTCGTCGTGGCGGTGCGCAAGAGTTGTGCGAACTCGTCGCTCAGCGAGTGCTGCGCCCGGGCTTCGTGGAGCCCGGTGCCCCACAGTTGGTAGACCACGAACAACAGCACCAACACCCCGGCGGTGATCATCGACCGTCCCAGCGCCCCGAGGAACTTGGCCAGCCGCATTCCGATGACGGTACAAGTGATTCCCTGCCTTGGTGGGTCATCAGGGCCACCACTACCCTTTCCCGGCATGGCCTCGTCCCCTGCACGGCCGCAGCGGGCCTGGTTGACCCCGAGATGAACCCCGCCATACGCCTCCGGGCCGCCGTGTGTCTCCTGGGCCGCTTCCCGGCGCTGGCCGGAGTCGACCTCGACGTCGAGTCGGGCGCGATCACCCTGCTCAGCGGGCCCAACGGGGCCGGAAAGACCTCCCTGCTGCGGGCCTGTGCGGGCCTGCTCGAGGTAGCCGACGGCGAGGCCGAGGTGCTGGGCCATGACCTTCGCGACAACCGTCAGCGCAGGTCGCTGCGGCGTCGAGTCGGGCTGGGGGGCCACGCCACCGGCTTGTAAGAAGACGTCACCGTGCACGACAACGTCCGGTTCTGGGGCCGCGCCGCCGGTGCCAGCGATGCCGAAATCGACGGTGCCCTCACCGCCCTGGGCCTGCACGGCCGGCTGGCCGGGGTGCGGGTTGCCCGCCTGTCGGCTGGGCAGCGCCGTCGGGCCTCGATCGCCGCAATGGTGGCGAGACGCCCCGAGTTGTGGGTGCTCGACGAACCCCACGCCGGCCTGGACGCGCACCACCGCGACGTCCTCGACGCCCTGATGCGCCGGGCCGTGGCGGCGGGGGCCACCGTGGTCGTCGCCAGCCACGAGATGGAACGGGTCGAGGCGCTGGCCGACCGCGTCGTCGCCATCGCCGGCGGTGCCGTGACGCCCCCGGTCTCCAAACCCAAGGAAACGCCGCCCTCCACGATCGTCGAGGTCGTCGGTGTTCCGTGACGCGGCGCTGGTCGCCGGCAAGGACCTCCGCCTCGAGTACCGCAGCCGGGTCACCCTCAACCAGGTGGCGCCCTTCGCGGTGCTGGTCCTGGTCCTGTTCGCCTTCGCCCTCGACCCCGACCGGGGCGTCCTGGAGCGCGCCACCGCTGGGCTGTTCTGGGTGGCGGTGCTGTTCTCGGGCTTGCTCACCCTGCAACGGGCCTTCGCGGTGGAGTCCGCCGACGGCAACCGCGACGCGTTGCGGCTCTCGGGCCTCGACCCCGCCGGCATCTTCCTGGGCAAGGTGGCGGCCGTGATCGCCCAGTTGCTGGCACTCGAGGTGTTGCTGGGGGCCGGGGTGGTGCTGCTCTACGGCGCCACACCCCAGCGATGGCCCCTGCTGCTGACGACCTGCCTGCTGGCCACCATCGGCGTCGCGGCGGCGGGCAGCCTCTACGGCGTACTGGCGGCAGGCATGCGGGTGGCCGATACGCTGCTCCCCCTGCTGTTGCTGCCGGTGCTGGCACCGGTGCTCATCGCCGCCACCCGCGCCACGGAGGCCGCTCTGGGCGGTGACACTGGCGACGGTTGGGCATGGGCCCAACTGCTGGCCGTCTTCGGCGCCGTCTATCTGGTCTTCGGCGTGCTCGCCTTCGGCCCCCTCCTGGAGGAGTCGTGACCGTTTCCACCCAACCCAGTAGCGCACCCACCGCCGGCGGATCCCCGCCCGGGTCGGTGTCGACGCCCGCGCCGGCGCACACGGGCTCGCGGGTCACAAGAGCGCTCGGCGCGCTCTGCCTGGTCGGCCTCGCTGCGGTGGCGGTCCTGGGCCTCGTCGGCACCAAGGCCGACGCCACCCAGGGCGATGCCGCCCGGCTCATCTACGTCCACGTGCCCGTCGCCATCGTGATGAACATCGGCTTCATGGTCACCGCCCTTGGCAGCGCCATGTGGCTCTGGAAGAAGTCGCGTTGGTGGGACACCGTCGCCGCTGCCTCCGCCGAGGTGGGCGTGGTGTTCACCGGCCTGTGCCTGGCTACCGGCATGGTGTGGGGCCGCCCCGTGTGGGGCGTCTACTGGACCTGGGATGCCCGGCTCACGAGCACTGCCCTGCTGTTCCTGCTGTACCTCGGCTATCTGGCCGTACGTCGCCTGCCGGCCGACACCGACACCCGCAACCGGCGGTCGGCATTCGTGGCGCTGCTCGCCGCGGTCGATGTGCCCATCGTCTACTACTCGGTCAGTTGGTGGCGGTCCCTGCACCAGCCCGCCACCCTCAGCCTCGACACCAAGATCCAGGGCTTGATGCTGTTCACGTTGATGCTGGGCATGGCCACCTTCTGTCTGTTCTACGTGTGGCTGCTCGTGCACCGTTTCCGGGTGGGTTGGCTGGAGGACGAGGTCGAGCGCACGCAGTTGAGCGTGGCGCTGGCCGAACGCCGCGCCGAGGCCGCCGTGCCGGCGGGGGAGGCCCCTGCTGTCTCGGGCGATGCCCCTGCCGGCACAGGTGAGGCAAGGGTGGGGTCGTGACCGACGCCGGGTATGTCGCCGCCGGGTACGTGCTGGTGTTCGGCACCCTGTTGGGCTACTCGGTGCGTGTGCTGTTGCGCGGCCGCCGCCTCTCCAAGCAGGTGCCGCCGGAGGACCGCCGGTGGATGTGACGCCTCGCACCACCGGTGCCGAGCCGCTCTCCGGCCCGACCCGGCGGCGGCGCAACCCACTGGCCTGGCTGGTGCTGTTGCTGGTACTGGCCGGCATCGCCTTCGTGATGGTCAAGGCCCTCGACAGCGCGGCGCTCTACTACCGCAACGCCGATGAGGCTGTGGCCGACAAGGACTCGCTCGGCACCCGCCGATTCCGGGTGCAGGGCCAGGTGGGCCCCGACGTCGTTCGCCTGGCCGCAACCGATGAGGTCGACTTCACGATCTCTTTCAACGATGCCGCCATCACCGTGCACCACCACGGTGACCCGCCGGAGTTGTTCAAGCCCGGCGTCCCCGTGGTGCTCGAAGGCCGTTGGCAGGGTGACGTGTTCGCCAGCGACCGGATCCTGGTGAAGCACTCGGCCGAGTACCGGGAACAGAACCCGGACCGCGTCTCGAACGCGCCCGGGTGAATCCATGAACCTCGCGTTCGGACAGGCCGGCGTCACCCTCGGTTTCGTGGGTGCACTCGCTGCCATCATCACCCTTGCGGTGGGGCTGCGGACCCGCAACCCGCTGGTGCTCCGCAGGGCCCAGACCTACGTCTGGTTCGTGGCCGGCGGCGCGCTGCTGGCCTTCGTGTCGATGGAGGTGGCGCTGCTGCGCAACGACACGTCGGTCAAGTTCGTGGCCGACCATGGCAGCAGCAAGACGCCCTTCCCGTTCAACGTGGCCACCTTGTGGTCGGCGCTGGAGGGGTCGATTCTGCTGTGGGCGCTGGTACTGGCCGGCTACCGATGAATATGGCTCGCTAAGCAGATAGCAGTGCCGCTCACCCCACGGCGTGTTGTTGACTTCAGCGACGATGCATTGGATGTGCGTGTCGCCGGCAATGAAACAATAATAAAAACTCAC
>JANMIX010000151.1:0-7407 GCA_031376015.1 Acidimicrobiia bacterium
CGCAGCCCCTGCGGCGGCCTCGCCGACCGCGTCGATCACCTCGTCGCCGTGGGCGAGACCGCAGAACAGGACCTCGTAAGGACCCGGAGCGAGCGCCACCCCTTCGGACAGCATGGTGTGGAAGAACATGGCGTAGCGCTCCTCATCGGTGGCGCGGGCCTCGTCGTAATTGGACGGCAACTGCTCTCCGAAATGCAGCCCCACGAGGCTCGCCACCTGCGGCACCGTCACAGGGACCCCTTGGGCCGCGAACGCATCGGCCACCAGGCCGGCGAGCCGCTCGGCCCGGCGCTCCAGCAACTCGTAGGCGCCGTCGTCGAGAAGGGACAGCGCCGCCAGGCCCGCGGCAGTGGCCAGTGGGTTCCCCGCCAGGGTGCCCGCCTGGTACACGTCGCCGATGGGCGCCACCACCGACATGACCTCGCGCCGTCCACCGTAGGCCCCGACGGGAAGTCCACCGCCGATCACCTTGCCAAAGGTACTCAGATCCGGGGTGACCCCGAAGAGGACCTGGGCGCCGCCGCGGGCCACCCGGAACCCGGTGATCACCTCGTCGAAGATCAACAACGCGCCGACCCGCCAGCACTCCTCGCGCAGCCCGTGCAGGAACCCCGGGTCGGGGGCGACCAGACCCATGTTGGCGGCGATCGGTTCGACGATCACACAGGCCACCGAATCGTCGAGGGTGGGCACGACGTTGTAGGGCACGACACGCGTGTCGGCGACCGTTCCCGCGGTGACCCCAGCCGAACCGGGCAACCCCAGGGCGGCCAGGCCACTGCCGGCCTCGGCGAGCAGGAGGTCACCGTGGCCGTGATAGTTGCCGGCGAACTTCACCACCACGTCGCGGCGGGTGAAACCCCGGGCCACCCGGATCGCGGACATGGTGGCTTCGGTGCCGGAGGACACGAGACGCACGAGCTCACAACTGGGCACGCGCTCGCAGATGGCCTCGGCCAGAAGTACCTCGCGGCGCGTCGGGGCCCCGAAGCTGGTGCCGTCGGTGGCGGCCGCCTGCACGGCTTCCACGATCACCGGGTGAGCGTGGCCGGCGATGATGGCACCGTAGGACTGCACCATGTCGATGAAGCGGTGACCCTCGACATCCCAGACGTACGGGCCTTCGCCGCGGGCCACGAAGTAGGGCGTGCCCCCCACCGCCCGGAAGGCCCGCACGGGGGAGTTCACACCGCCCGGGATCACCTGACAGGCTCGCTGGAACAGCCGTTCGTTGGTGTCATCCATGCCGTAACGGACCCTCTGCCAGCTGGCGAGCCGCGTAGGTGAGAACGAGATCGGCCCCGGCGCGGCGGATGGCGGTGACGTGTTCGAGCATCACCGCGGGGCCGTCGATCCAGCCCCGTTCGGCCGCCGCCATCACCATCGAGTACTCACCCGACACGTGGTAGCCGGCCAGGGGGACCTCGACCTCGGCCCGGGCCCGGGCGATGACATCGAGGTACGCCAGTGCCGGTTTCACCATCACCATGTCCGCCCCTTCGGCCAGATCGGCACGAATCTCGGCCAGTGCCTCACGGGCGTTGCCAGGATCCTGCTGGTATCCCTTGCGATCTCCGCCCCCGGCGATCGTCACGTCGACCGCATCGCGGAACGGCCCATAGAGGGCCGAGGCGAACTTGGCGGCATAGGCGAGGATCGCCGTGTCCTGATGGCCGGCGTCGTCGAGGCCGGCCCGGATGGCGGCCACCTGGCCGTCCATCATCCCCGACGGCGCCACGATGTCGGCCCCGGCGTCCGCCTGGGCTCGAGCGACCCGGGCATAGAGGGCCACGGTGGCGTCGTTGTCGACCTGCCCGTCGGGGGCGAGGATCCCGCAATGGCCATGATCGGTGTACTCATCGAGGCACAGATCCGCCAGCAGCACCATCTCGTCGCCCACCTCGCGGCGCAGGTCCGCCAGGGCCAGTTGCACGATGCCCTGCGGATCCCACGCCCCGGAACCTTCGGGGTCCTTGTGAACCGGCACGCCGAAGAGGAGGACGGCGCCGATGCCGCAGGCGGCCAGTTCGCTCACCTCGCGGCGCAACGAATCCCGCGTGTGCTGGACCACTCCTGGCAGGGAGGCCACCGGTACGGGCTCCGCGATGCCCTCGCGCACGAACAGCGGCGCGATCAGGTCGGCGACGTCGAGGCGGGTCTCGCGCACCAGACGCCGAAGGGCCGGCGTGCGGCGCAGACGGCGGAGTCGGCGTTGGGGGAAGGCCATCTCGGCGGAGGCTACCCGGGGACGAGCGCGGCCAGTTCGGCCAGACCCAACTCGGCCAGCGAGGACACCACTCGGTCGGCCTCGGAGAGATCCAGGCCGGCGGTGAGACCGGCAGGGACACCCACGCAGTACATGCCCGCCGCCTTGGCGGCGCGCACCCCGTTGGGCGAGTCCTCCAGCGCCACCGCCCGAGACGGCGGCGCGCCGAGGCGCTCGCAGGCGCGCTGATACAGATCAGGGTGCGGCTTCGACCGACCCGGACCCACGTCCTCACGGCAGCACAGCACCTCGAACAGACCTCGCAGCCCGAGCCGCTGGAGGTGGCCTTCCACCCATTCCCGGGAGGAGGACGACGCCACCGCCAACCGAACCCCGGCGGCACTCACCTCGCCGAGCAGTTCGACCACACCGGGACGCACCGACTCGGCGGCCACCAGCTCGTGGTGACGGCGGAGACGCTCGGCCAGCACCCGCTCACGGTCAGGCAACGGTGAGCCCAGCCGCGATTCGAGGATCTCGCTCCAGTGGGGATGGTCCGCGGTGCCGATGATCGTGTGCCACCACTCCAGCGAGAGGTCCTGGCCGTGCGCGGTGAAGACCTCAGCTGCGGTCGACCACGACGAGGTCTCCGTGTCGAGGATGAGACCGTCGAAGTCGAACACGACGGCGTGCAGGTGGCCCGTCGAGGTCATTTCTCGGGCAAGAGCGGCACCGTGTCGAACTGCGGCCCCAACCATCGGCGGGCCACGAAGTCGAGGGTGCCGTCGTCTCGCAAGGAGGTGAGGATGTCGTTCAGAGACGGCGTGTTGGGCGAACCGAGCGGGAGCACGATGCTCATTCCCGCCGCCACGTTGAACCGGCCCGTTACGGCGAAGCGCTTGTCGGCCCGGCTCACGACGAGGGCTTCGGGCAGGTTCGTCATGAAGACGTCGATCTGGGACCGGGCCAGCGCCGTGAGGGCGTCGCGGCGGGACAGGAAACCGCTCGGCGGTTTGGTCGGACGCACCTGGCCCTCGATGGTGCGTCGGGCCGGATCGTCCTCGAAGAGGTAGCCCCATCGGAGCGTGGGGACGGTGGTCAGGGTGACCCGCGGCCCCTTCACCCTCACCAGTCCCACCGGCGGGGCGGGAAGGTAGGCGACGGACAGATCCACCACTCGGGCCAGTTCCCGTCCTGCTTCCACGCCGCCGATGAAGAGGTCGCACCCGCAGTCCAGTCCCGCCGCCATCTGCACCATCGAGGCCGGCACCATCTGCACCAGCGACACATCGAGCCGGCTGGCCACCGCCCGCACCACGTCGTACTCGAGGCCCTCGACCCGGAACTGCTTGTGCACCATGAAAGGGGGACGGTTGCCGGTGACCCCGACGGTGAGCACGTCCTTGACCCGTGTGCCGAACGCGCCGTCACCGGTCGACGCCAAGGTGGTGGTCGGCCGCAGCAGGGTGGTGGTCGTGGGGTTGGTGGTGGTGCTGGCAGCGGGCCGGCCGGAACCAGCGGTGCAACTGCCGGCGAGCAGGCCCAGCACCACCAGTGCCGCGCCCAGGTGCGCCGCGTCCAGGTGCGCGGGGCGCCTCTGCTTGTGGCGCAGCTTCATCGGTCGGCCAACCTCGCGGTGCCGAGGGCAGCAACCAATGCGGCGACGAGTCCCGGGATGCTGTGCTCGGCTGCCTCCACGGTGACCTCGATGCCGAGCCGGCGGGCGGTGGCGGCCGTGACGGGGCCGATACAGACCACCACCGGGGGCACACGATTGGCCCCGGTCACCTCGACGTAGCGCTCGACGGTGGACGAGGAGGTGAAGGTGATGGCGTCGGCGGCCATCGCCTCGACCACGTCCGCGGGGTCGGGCTGGGCCACGACGGTGCGGTAGGCGTCCACCACGTCGACCTGCCAGCCCCGCTCGGCCAGACCGTCGGGTAGCACATCGCGCGCCACCTCGGCGCGTGCCAGCAGCACACGGTCACCCGGCGACGCCGGCGACGGGAACACCTCGAGCAACCCCTCGGCCACGAAGCGCTCCGGCACCAGGTCGGCGACCACGTTCGCCGCCCGCAGTACCTCGGCGGTGCCGGGGCCGATGGCGGCGACGCACACGCCCGCCAGGTCGCGTGCGTCGCGCAGTTCCGCCAGCAACCGCCGTGCCCCGTTCGGCGAGGTGCACACCAGCCAGCGGTAGGTACCCGACGCCAGGGCCGCCGCCGCCGTGCGCAGCGCCTGGCCACCATCGGCCGGATCCGCGATGCCGATGGTGGGCAGGCTGAGCACGGAGGCACCGAGTTCGCGCAAGCGGCGCGCCAGTTCCGAGACCTGTTCCCGAGCGCGGGTCACCACGATGGTGCGCCCGAACAAAGGGCGCTGGGTGTACCAACCCAGGTCCTGGGCGGCCACCTCGCCGATGACCACGACGGCCGGGGACGCGATCGGCAGGCCGGCGATGGTGGCCAGCGTGGCGCGCACCGTGTGCTGCTCGGGCCGCGTACCCCAGGTGATCGCCGCGGCCGGGGTGTCCGGAGCGAGACCACCGGCCTGCAAGCGATCGGTGATCGCCTGCAGCCGGGCGATACCCATGAGGATGACGACGGTGCCCCCGACCCGAGCGACGGCATCCCAGTCGACCGACCCGCCCTCACCGACGCCCGGATCCTCGTGCCCGGTCACCACGGTGAAGGACGTGGAGGAGTGCCGCAGCGTGACCGGGATGCCTGCATAGGCGGGCACCGCGATCGCCGACGTTACCCCCGGGACGACCTCGAAGGGCACGCCCGCGTCGAGCAGTGCCCGGGCCTCCTCGCCACCGCGAGCGAACACGAAGGGGTCGCCGCCCTTGAGGCGCACCACGGTCGCGCCAGCGGCACCGCGCTCGACGAGCAACGCGTTGATCTCCTCCTGACGCATCTCCTGGTGCCCCGGGGCCTTCCCCACCGAGATGCGCTCGGCGCCCGCCGGCGCCAACTCCAGCAAGCTCGCCACCGAGAGCCGGTCGTAGACCACCACCTCGGCACGGGCCAGCACCTCGGCCCCCCGCACCGTCAGGAGGCCGGGGTCCCCCGGCCCCGCCCCCACCAGGAAGACCGTCACGGGCCGACCTCCCCGGCAAGCCGCCGGGCCACTTCGATGCCGAGCGCGGCGGGATCGGTGCCCGTGGCCTGCTGGCGGCGGAGCACCGAACCGTCGCGACTGGCCAGCAGGCCCTCGAGCACGATCTGATCACCGTCCAGGGTGGCCAGTGCCCCGGCCGGCAGATCGCAATCGCCGCCCAGCTCGGCCAGGAAGGCGCGCTCCGCGGTCACCCGGCGTCGGGTCGGGCCGTGGTCGATTGCCGCCAGCGCCTGCGCCGAAGAATCGTCGCCGGCGCGGCACTCGACGGCCAGCGCGCCCTGGGCGACCTGGGGCAGCATCGTCGCCGGTTCCAGTACCTCGGTGAGCCGGTCCGCCAGGCCCAGGCGGGCCAGTGCCACCGCGGCGACGACGATGGCGTCGTACCCGGCCGCCTTGTCCAGGCGGGTCTGCATGTTGCCGCGCAGGCCCTCGAAGCGCAGGTCGGGCCGCAGGGCCGCCAACTGCACGCGCCGGCGAATCGAGCCGGTGGCGACGACACCGCCCGTCGGCAGCGATGCCAGCGTGGCCCCGACCAAGGCGTCTCGTACGTCGCCGCGCTCGGGAAACGCGCCCAGGTGCAGCCCGTCGTGGCCCTGCGAGGGCAGGTCCTTCGCCGAGTGCACGGCGAGGTCGGCGCGTCCGTCGAGCACCGCCTCCTGCACTTCCTTGGCGAAGACACCTTTGCCGCCCAGGGCGTCGATGGGGATGTCGAGGCGACGGTCCGCCATCGTGTCCAGCGGCACCAGCACCACCTCACCAGGTTCCAGGCCCGCCTCCTGAACCAGCAATCGCCGGACCTCCTCGGCCTGCCACAGCGCCAACGCGCTGCGGCGGGTGGCGATCCGTAGCGTCACTCGAGCGAGAGAAGGTCGCGCAGCGCATCCGCCAACCGGTCACCCTTGGGTGTCCCAGCCGTTTCCTTGAGCACGACGGTGGGACCGTGAAGGACCTTGGCCAGCACGGCGCGGGTGGCGTCCTCGAGGGCCCGGCGCGCGTCGCCGTCGAGAGCGGCGCCGGCGCGTGCCACCTCCGCAGCCCGCAACGACTCCACCCGGTCGCGGAGCGCCGCGATGAGCGGGGCGGCCTCACGGCTGGTCGCCACCGCGAGGTAGCGGTCGACCTCGCGGGTGATCAGTTCCTCGGCGCGGGCCGCCTCGGCGCGGCGGCTGGCTCGGCCTTCCTCGGCGAAACCGCGCAGATCGTCCATGTCGAGCAGGGTCACCTGTTCGAGCGCGGCCACGGCGGGGTCGACGTCGCGAGGGACGGCGATGTCCACGATCACCAGCGGCCGCTCGGCGCGACCGGTCATCGACTGGGACACGAGGTTCCCGTCGAGCAGGTAGGTGGAGGATCCGGTGGAGGTGAGCACGACGTCGGCCGCAGCCAGCTCGGCGCCCAGGCCCGCCAGGTCGCAGGCGCGACCATCGAGGCGGCTCGCCAGGGTCTCCGCTCTGGCCGCGGTTCGGTTCGCCACCACGATCTCGGCCGGACCGGCAGCGGCGAGGGACACGCCCATCGCCTCGGCCATCTCGCCGGCGCCCACCAACAACACCCGCAGACCACGGAGGCCCGTTCGGGACCGGCCGTGCAGCGTGCTCTCGGCCAGGGCCACCGCCGCGCTGGCCACAGAGGTGACCCCGCGACCGATGCCCGTCTCGGTGCGCACACGCTTGCCGATCTCGAGTGCGTGCCGGAACAACAGGTTCAACGTTGGCCCGGTCGTGGCCTCGGCGCGCGCCATCTCCCATGCCCCCGCCACCTGGCCGAGGATCTCACTCTCGCCCAGCACCGCCGACTCGAGGCCAGCGACCACCGAGAAGAGGTGCCGCACGGCCGCCTCGTCGTGGTGCACGTCGAGGTGATCGGAGAGATCCTCGGGGGCCAAGCGAGCGATGTCGCAGAAGAAATCACGTACGTCCTGGTAGGCGCCGTGGAATCGCTCGGCATCGACGTAGACCTCGGTGCGGTTGCACGTCGACAACACCACCACCTCGGAGAGGTTGGGGCGGCCGGCCAGTTCGTGGAGCGCCTTGGGCATGCTGCTGGACTCGAGCGTGGTGCGTTCCAGTAGCTCGAGC
>JANMIX010000192.1:0-2276 GCA_031376015.1 Acidimicrobiia bacterium
CGGTGGCGAGGGGGTCTGGGCGGCGATGCCCGATCTGGTGCCGCGGACCTGCTGTGCGACGGTTCGCGACCTTCGATGGGTGTTGCCGGTGGGTCAGCGAGGTGTGGTGGCGGTGCTCGATGCGGGGGCGACCGGAGGTACCAGCACCGGTTCAGCCGGGTCCGAGTCGGTGAGGATCCCCGAGATCGACCTGTTGGGACCCGGCGATCCCCAGGCAGTGCAGCGCATCGCCACGGTTGCCGAGTTGGGTGGGGTGCCCTTGGCGGCCGGATCCACCCACCTGGTGGCGACGGTGGCCCTCGACTCGACGCAGACCCGCGCCACGATCCGCTTCGTCGCCCTGGGCGGGGGAACGGTCATCGATTCGCGTTGGACGTTGCGAGGGCCTGTGCGCTCGCTCGACTGGTTTGCCGGGATCCCCGCTGGTGCCCTGCCAGGCCCGGACTGAACGTCCGTAGGCTGGATGCATGGCGTGGGCCGCGAAGGTACTCACGGTGTCGGACGGCGTGATCGCCGGCACCCGCGACGATCGGTCCGGTGACGCGCTCATGGAGTTGCTCACCGGGGCCGGTTTCGAGGTCGTCGAGCGATCGGTCACCGCCGATGGGGTCGAGGCAGTGGCGACCGAACTGCGCCGGCTCACCCGCGGCTTCCAGGGTCTCGTCGTGACCACCGGCGGCACCGGCTTCAGTCCCCGTGACCTCACCCCGGAGGGGACCCGCGAGGTGATCGAGCGTGAGGCTCCCGGACTGGCCGAGGCCATGCGGCTGGTCAGTCCGCTGGGGCGGTTGTCGCGGGCGGTGGCCGGCACCGTGGGGGAGGCGCTGGTGCTCAACACCCCCGGCAGCTCCGCCGGCGCGGCAGAGACACTGAAGGCCGTGCTCGACGTGGTGCCCCACGCCCTCGAGCTCCTCGCCGGCGGCCGGCCCCACTGATCCGGTTGCGTTGATCCGGCTCCGCTGATCGGGGCGCCACTTGGTCCCGAGTCGTCACCCGCCAACTCGCGGCGAAACGAGAACACGTTCTAGACTCCTCCGTGCCCCTCGCGGGGTTTTGGTGCAAGTCCAGACCGGCGGTGAAAGCCCGCGAACCCCACGTTTCGACGTGGGGCCGACTCGGTGGAATCCCGGGGCCGACGGTGAAAGTCCGGATGGGAGCGAGGGCGCGTCGCTTCGGCGCGCGCGCCCGGTCAGGAGAACCGAACGGTGAGCACGCACGACGAGGAGCGAATGGCAGAGGCCATCGAGGCCGCCTCCTCGGCGCGGCTGCGTTCCTCGCCCAACCCGTGGGTGGGTGCCGTGCTCGTCGGAACCGACGGGCGAACGGCGCCCGGCGCCACCGAGCAACCGGGGGGTCGCCACGCCGAGATCGTGGCCCTCGACGCGGCGCGGGCCGGGGGGATCCCCACCGAGGGCGCCACTCTGTACTGCACCCTCGAGCCCTGTTCGCACTGTGGGCGCACCGGCCCGTGCGCCGATGCGCTGGTGGCCGCCGGGGTGTCCCGCGTGGTGATCGGCGTGATCGACCCCGACCCCAAGGTGGCCGGTGCGGGCGTTGCCCGCCTACGCGACGCGGGGGTCACTGTCGAGGTGGGCGTGGGCGATGCCGCAGTGCGCCGGCAGTTGGCCCCCTATCTGAAGCACCGTCGCACGGGTCGTCCGTGGGTGGTCCTGAAGCTCGCATCCACCCTTGACGGCCGCACCGCCGCGCCCGATGGCACCTCGCAGTGGATCACCGGCGAGGCCGCCAGAGCCGATGCACATCGCTTACGGGCCGAGAGCGACGCGGTGCTGGTGGGCGCAGGCACCGTGCGCGCTGATGATCCAGCCTTGACGGTACGTCACTCCTTCGAGGGACGCGATCCCGACCGGCAACCGCTGCGGGTGGTGTTGGGCTCCGCTCCGGCCGATGCCAAGGTGCGCCCGTGCCTCGAGTTGCAGGGCGACCTGGAAGCAGTCGTTGACGATCTGGGTGCTCGCCACATCGTGCAGTTGCTCGTCGAGGGGGGCGCCGCCGTGGCCGGTGCGTTCCACCGGGCCCGGCTCGTCGATCAGTACGTGCTCTACCTCGCCCCCGCCTTCATGGGTGGCGACAGCGGGACGCCGCTGCTGGGTGGCACGGGCGCGGCGACCTTGAGCGAGTTGTGGCGCGGCAGGATCGATGGTGTCACGCGGCTGCCGAAGCGCTCGATCGTCGCGAGGAGGCCAACCGCGAACTGCGTCGTTCGCTGGGTGTCGAGGACGCCATCGCCGGGATGCCGCATCTGAACGAAGCGA
>JANMIX010000293.1:0-5789 GCA_031376015.1 Acidimicrobiia bacterium
GCCGTGCAGTCGGTGGCCACGATGTTCTCGCTCCCCCCGGCCCGCACCGCCACACCGGCCGCGCCGCATTCGGCCAGCGTCATCAGGGCCCCGCCGTGCACGCTCCCGTGCGGGTTCGACACCTCCGGGCGCAGGTCCATCTCCAGGCTCGGCCCGAAGTCCTCATCGTCGACGCCACGCATGCGCAACGTGCCGAAGAAGTGCTCGGGCACATGCCCCTCGATGTGGTCGCCTTCGTTCACGGGTCCCTCCGGCCCTCGCCGAACACCGCCACAAGCGCGGCGCTCACGGGTGCCACCGGCCGTCGGCCTGGCGGACCCAGCCGGCGGCGGCGCGATTGCCGCCGTCGACGTGCACCGTCGAGCCGGTCACGAAGCGGGCGCCGTCGCCCGCCAGCCACACCACCGCGGCGGCCACATCGTCCACATGCCCGGCGAACGGCAGCGCGGTGCGTTCGGCCACCCCGGCCAACTCGCCCACCCCAGGGGTGGGGATCACATCGGGCGCCACACAGTTCACCCGTATGCGCCGGTCGCCCAACTCCAGCGCCAGCGACATGGTGAGGTTGGCCACCGCCGCCTTCATCGCCGCGTACACGGCGAAGCCCGGCGCGGCGCGGTGAGCCTCGATGGAGGTCACGTTCACGATCGAGCCGCCCGCCTCCATGTGCGGCACCACGGCGCGGATGCCGTGCGTGACGGAGGTGAAGTTCTCGGAGATCAGCGCAGCCTCGCCCCTGGCGGAGACTTCGACGAAACCGGCCTCGAAGCCCCCACCGGCGTTGTTGACCAGGATGTCGATCCGGCCCAGTTCGGCGGCGACACGCTGCACGAAGGCGGTAAGGGCGGCGCCGTCGCGCACATCGAAGACTTCGGTCAGATCCGCATCGACCTCGTCGAGGCCGGAAGGATCGCGGTCGACCACCGCCACATAGGAGCCGAAACGGTGGAGGCTGCGGGCCACCGCTGCACCGATGCCCTGACCGGCACCGGTCACGATGGCGACGCGATCGGTGAGCAGGAGGTCGTCGGGGGTGTGGACCATGACGCCGGGAAGTTAGCCCGCCAGCACGGCGGGCAGCGGGGCCGAGTGCACCACCGCCATGGCCTGCACCGCGCGGGTGAGCGCGATGTAGAGCAGGCGCTCGCCGGCGCCGGCTTCACCGGCTGCGGCGCCGGCCTCGGCGACGATAGCGGAGGGTTCCACCACCACCACGGCGTCGAACTCCAGACCCTTGGCCTCGGAGGGGCGCACGACGGTGACCGTCTCGCCGAACTCACCGTTCACCGCCACACCGGCCGGCACGATCACCCCCACCGACGCCCATTCCTGCACCAGCACGTTCACCACCGCGTCGAGCACGCCGGCCAGATCCTCGGGCGCGTGGTGCAGCGCCGGCGGTTCGCCCTGATCCCGCACCGACCGGGTGGGCCGCAGATGGGGTGCCGCCACTGCCAGCAACCGGTTGGCGTATTCGAGCAAAGGCGCCGGCACCCGGTAGCCGAGGTCCAACTCCACCCGTTGCACCTGCCCGCCGCCTCCGCCCGCTTCGCGACCACCGGTGCCGCCCAGCACGCGGGCCACGTCGTCCCACGACGACTGGGCGCCGGGGCGGGTGGCCTGGGCCAGGTCGCCCAGCACGGTCATCGAACGCGAGGGGCAACGCCGGGCCAGGGCCCGCAGCTCCATTGCGGTGAGGTCCTGGGCCTCGTCCACCACGACGTGGCCGTAGACGCGGGGCACCCCGTCGAGGGCCGCCACGGCCTCGTCGACCAGCGCCAGATCCGCTTCCGTCCATGGTTCGTCCTCGGCGCGCCGTGTTGGCTTGCGCAGCAGGGCGGCCTGCTCGCCGGCGTCCAGCACGCCGGCGGCGGCGCGGGCCAGGGCCGTCTTCGACGACAACACGCGCCGCACGACCGCAGCGGCCGACATCGACGGCCACCAACGATCCAGCAACGTCGACAACGCCCTGCTGGTGCGGAGTTCCTCGGCGAAGCCAGGCGGCACCGCGTCGAGATGGCGGCGCTGCACCAACTGTTGCTCCAGCAGGCGGATGATCCGAGTGCGCAGCGCGGTGCGTCCCACGTTGTGCGGAACCCCCCTCGCGCTGATCTCGTCCATGATGGCGTTCACCTCGCCCGCCGCCAGCCGCATCGTGCCCCAACCGGTGGCCACCTCGGCCGTGGTGCCCACCTCGGGCGGCCGGCGCCCGGCCCCCACGGCGGCGGCGAGCACCGCAGCCATCCGCTCGTCGCCCTTCAAGGCCGCCACCGCTGGCGGATCGAATGCCCGCACCCGGCCCCCCAGCAGGCCCACCAGCGTGGTCTGGCGCACCGCGGTCTCGCCCAGAGAGGGCAGCACCTGGGCGATGTAGCGCAGGAACAACGGGTTGGGACCGATGACGAGGACACCCTGGTCGTCGAGGAGGCGGCGGTGCTCGTAGAGCAGGAAGGCGGCCCGGTGCAGACCGACGGCCGTCTTGCCCGTGCCCGGCCCGCCCTGGACAAGCAGGCAGGTGCCCATGCCGGCGCGGATAACGAGATCCTGCTCGGCCTGGATGGTGGCGACGATGTCGCGCATCTCGCCGGTGCGGGCCCGGTCCAGCTCGGCCAGCAGGGGGTCGGGGATGCCGCCGTGGCGGGCGGCGTGCACCGAGTCGGGATCATCGAAGACCTCGTCGAACACGGCATCGATACGCCGGTCGGTCATGAGGAACCGTCGCCGCAAGGCCAGGCCCAGCGGGTCGGCGGCAGTGGCCCGGTAGAAGGGGACCGCCACCGGTGCCCGCCAGTCAACCACCACCGGCTCGCCCGCCGCGTCCTCCACGTGGCGGCGTCCCACGTACCACCGAGGCGCCGGTGCGCCGGTGGGATGCTCCTCGTCGATGCGCCCGAAGGCCAGGCCCGCCACGTCGGTGTCGAGGGTTTTCAGGCGTTGGCGGAGGTGCCAGTGGGCGATCGCGCCGTCCACCGCCTGGGCGGCGGTGTCCCCGGCGGCCACCGCTGCCGCCGTGCGGGCCCGCATCTCGGCCAGGCATTCGTAGGCATGGTCCAACCAGGCCTGTTCGGAGTCGCGCGCCGCGTCCTCGTCGCCGGCAGGGCTCGCCGAATCGGGGCGGCCCGCACCTAACCGGTCTCCCTCCGTGGCAGCCACGATGTCATGATGCCCCGGTGACCCACACCAAGGGCCAGTTGTTGGTCGCCACCCCGCTGCTGCGCGATCCCAACTTCGAACGCACGGTCGTGCTGATGCTCGAACACGCCGATGAGGGCGGCCTCGGCCTGGTTCTCAACCGCCCTTCACCTCTGGAGATGGCCGAACCGCTGCCCGACTGGGCCCGCTTCGCCCTCGATCCTGCCGTCATCTTCATGGGAGGCCCGGTGTCACCCTCCTCGGTCATTGCCCTCGCCCGTCGCGTGGCCGGCGCCGACCTCGACGAGGAGGTGTTCACGCCCTTGTTCGGCGACCTCGGGGTGCTCGACCTCACCGCGGATGACGTCATGGTCGGCCCGACCCTCGCCGTGGTGCGCGCCTTCTCCGGCTATACGGGCTGGGCCCCGGAGCAACTCGAGAGCGAGATCGACGAGGGTGCCTGGTTCGTGGTCGCGGCCGAGGAAGGCGACATCCTCAGCAGCCGGCCCGAGAACCTCTGGCGCGACGTGCTGCGCCGCCAGGAGGGCCCCGAACGCCGCTACGCGCTGTACCCCGACGACCCTGGGCTCAACTGAGCGTTCGGACGCGGCGCGGCCGGCGGGCACATGGCGACCTGACACGCCTGTCAGATAGCGTCGCGGGCCGTGGGCGACCAGGCAGGATCCAAAGGCATGCCCGTCGCGGGTGCCACGGTGCTCGTCACCGGGGCCTCCTCGGGCATCGGCGCGGCGCTGGCCCCCATGCTGGCGGCGCAGGGGGCGCGGGTGGCGGTGCTGGCCCGCCGGGCCGATCGCCTCGAGGAGGTGCTGGCCCGCTGTGAGGGCGAGGGCCACCGCGCCTACCCGTGCGACCTGGCCGACCTCGCCGCCGCCGAGGCCACCGTGCTGCAGGCGTGGGACGACATGGGCGGCCTCGACGTGATCGTCCACAACGCCGCCATCCCCAAGCGCCGGCACGTGGCCGAGTTGACCAACGACGAGGTCGAGAACGTGATGGCGGTGAACTACCTCTCCCCCACCCGGATGACCCTGGCCACGGTGCCTCGCATGCTGGAGCGAGGTCGAGGCGTGCACGTGTACGTCTCCAGCCTCGGCGGCCGCTTGGGCATCGTGCACGAGGCCGCCTACTGCGCCTCCAAGTACGCCCTGTGCGGGTGGGCCGAGTCGATGGCCATCGACCTGTGGCACACGCCGCTGTCGGTGCGTCTGATCATCCCCGGGCCCATCGACACCGAGATCTGGGACCTGCCCGACAACGACGCCCCGCTTTACGACGGCGAGTTGCTGCCACCCGAGACGGTGGCGGCCGACATCATCACCGCCATCGAGGGCGAAGCCTTCGAGACCTACAGCCCCGACATGGTCGGCATCGTCGAGTGGAAGACCCGCGCGATCGACGAGTTCCTGGCCGGCACGGCCAGCATGGGCAAGCCGTGACCACTGATCCCCCTCGCACCCACTTCAGGAGACACCCATGAAGGCTCTCGTGTTCGGCGAGTTCCCCGATCCCATGCCGCCCCAGCCGCCCGAGGACGCCCCCCGGCTCATCAAGCACCTGGCCTTCACCCCCATGTTCCTGCAGGACGTCCCCGAACCGAAGCTGTTCGGCGACGACTGGGCCGTCATCAAGCCCCGCCTCACCGGCATCTGCGGCTCCGACACCAAACAGGTGCTCATGGACTTCGAGGACGCCGAGGACTCGCCCATGACTGCCTTCATCTCCTTCCCCCAGGTACTGGGCCACGAGGTCGTCGCCACCGTGGAGGAGGTCGGTTCCGCCATCGAGGGCATCGAGGTCGGCCAGCGGGTCGTGCTGAACCCGTGGTTGTCGTGCGGGCCGCGCGGCATCGATCCGGTGTGCCCGTCGTGCGCGGTGGGCGACTGGAGCATGTGCTTCCGTTTCCACGACGGCCGCCTGGCCCCGGGCATCCACACCGGCAACTCCTCCGACGCCACCGGCGGCTTCGCCGAGTTGGTGCCGGCGCACCAGCAGATGATGATCCCGGTCCCCGAGGGTGTGTCCGATGAGGAGGCGGTGCTGGGCGACCCGTTCGCGGTGAGCCTGCACGGCATCACCCGCAACCCCCCGCCCCCCGGTGGCCGTGCCCTCGTGTTCGGTGCCGGCGCCCTCGGCACCAGCGCGGTCGGCATCCTCAAGGCGCTGTACCCCACCGTGGACGTGGGCGTGGTGGCGGCATGGGATGCGCAGGCGGCGCTCAGCGAGAAGCTGGGCGCCAAGGTGTTCCGCTGGAGCGACCAGCACCAGGTCATCGCCGAACTGGCCGAGTGGTCGGGCGGCGTGCTGCGCCAACCGTGGGACGAGACGACGATCCCCATCTGCTACCCCGGCGGCATCGACGTGATCTACGACACCGTGGGCGCCAAGGAGACCATCGAGATCGACGTGCGGGTGCTGGCCACCCGGGGGACGATGGTGCAGCTGGGCCTGTCGAGCTGGAAGCGCACCGAACTCACTCCCATGTACTTCAAGGAGATCCGCTGGGTCGGCTCCAACGCCTTCGGCACCGAGGAGATCGACGGGGTGCGCAAGCACGGCATCGCCCACTACCTCGACATGGCGAAGGACGGCCGCATCGACCTCAGCGGCATGCTCACCCACACGTTCCCGCTCGACGA
>JANMIX010000311.1:0-2762 GCA_031376015.1 Acidimicrobiia bacterium
CGGTGGCCGCCGCCCGGCGATGTGACTCCAGCGAGAACTCGTCCATCTCCTCGCGGGTGATGCCGAACCGGTCGGCCAGGATCTGGGCCACCTCGAACTGCATCTTGAGCTGGCCGTCGCAGGCGGAGAGGAAGTCGGGCGAGAACGGGCCGGTGCCACCCTTCGCGTTGGACGCCATCGGCGCCCGGGTCATCGACTCGACCCCGCAGGCGATGGCCAGGTCGTAAGAGCCCGCCATCACGGCCTGAGCGGCGAAGTGGATGGCCTGCTGGGACGAACCGCACTGGCGGTCGACCGAGGTAGCCGCCACCGTGTGGGGGAACCCGGCGGCCACCCAGGAATTGCGGGTGACGTTGCAGCCCTGCTCGCCCGACTGGGTGACGCAACCGCCGATCACGTCATCGATGCGCTCGGGATCGACCCCGGTGCGCTCGATCAGTTGCTGCAACGCGAACGCCAGCAGGTCGGTCGGGTGCCACCCGCTGAGCGCGCCCTTGCGCTTGCCGATGGGCGTGCGCAGTGTGTCGACGATGACGGCCTCGCGGACCATGGTTCTCCCTCGGGGTGAGAATCTGACGTTCGTGTCACCTTACAGCGAGCGAAGTTCGCTGATCCCATAGCCGAGGGCCAGTAGCGAGAACAACACCCCCATGAGCAGGCGCAAGCGCCGCTCGGAATGCCGAATGGTGAGGTGGGCGCCGATCTGGGCACCGGGGATCACTCCCACGACCAAGGCCAGGGCCAGTGCCCAGTCGATGTGACCGAGCCGGGCGTGGGTGATCATGGCCGGGATCGAGAACATGGCCACCGCGCCGAGGCTGGTGGCGACCGCCCGCTTGGGGGGCATGCGCAGGAACTGGGTGAAGGCCGGCACCATCAGGATCCCGCCGCCCACGCCCAGCAGACCGGCCAGCAACCCGGCGCCAGCGCCGATGGCGGCCACCTTCGGCAGCGATGCCGGAGGTTCGATCTCCGCCCCTGCGGTGGCAGGTGCCGACGGCGACAGATCGACGGGGAGATCCACCGAGGGGTCGACGCTCGCCTCCACGGGAACATCGCCGGCGCCGTCGGCAGCCACCACCGCCACCTTGGTGCGCTGCGGGATGATGTTGCGGACCCCGGTCCAGAGCAACAGCGCGGCGGTCAACAGCATGAGACCGTGCGCGTTCACGTGATCGGAGATGATCCCGCCCAACACCGCGAACCCCGAGCCGAGCAGACCGCAGGTGATGGCAACACGGCGGTTCACCAACCCGGCCCGGTCATAGCGGAGGGCACCCGACAGCGCCCCCGGCAGGATGGCGGGCAGCGTCGAGCCCACGGCCTCGATGGGAGTGGCACCGAGGACGCGGATGCCAGGCGTCGTGACCACGGCACCACCCACGCCGAACATCCCCGAGAGGACACCCGCGCCGAAGCCCAGCACGATGGCGGCGACGATGGCCAGGACGGTCATGGCGGCATTCTCACGCGCACATCCTCACGTTCGGCGCATGCGGGGCGCGCGCTGCCGGCGCGTCACCGGCGGTGCACTCAGTTTCCCAAAGCAGGTTCAGGCGATGGCGGCGGGCGTGCGGGCCCAGCGCTCGGCCAGGCGCCGACCGGCGCGACCGATGCGTTCGATGCGCTTCACCAGCGTGGCCCGGGCCTTTTCGGCCTCGGGGGTGAGACCCTCGAGCGCCTCGACGCCCCACTGGCGCAGCACCACCGGGACCAGGATCTGCTCGTGGTGGATCTGCAGGTCATAGATCCCCTCCTTGGCGATGGCCAGGGAGTGCTCCTCGAAGTCGGGGATCCCCGTGCCGGGCATCTCGAAGTCGCGCACCTGGCGCTCGATAGCCATCACCACGTTGCTGGGATCCACCTCGAGGGCGGCCTTGACCATGTCGCGGTAGAAGAGGAAGTGATAGTTCTCATCGGAGGCGACCCTGGCCATCACGTCGTAGCCGGCCTTGTCCTCCAACAGCTTGCCCGTGTTCCGGTGGGCGATCCGGGTAGCCAGTTCCTGCAGCGCCACATAGGCGAAACCATCGGCCGCGGTGGGCGGCTCGGGCACGACGCCACCGGACACCTGCTGCATCCGGCCCCTTTCCAATGCCACGGGGTCGATCGCACGGGTCACCGTGAGGTAGTCGCGGATGACGATGGAATGCCGGCCTTCCTCGGCCGTCCACCGGCGGGCCCACTCGCCCCACACCGAATCGGCGCCGAACATCCGCTCGATGGTGCGGAAGTAGTACGGCAGGTTGTCCTCGGTCAGCAGATTCACGAACAGCGCGGAACGAACCGCGTCCGGTGGCGCCGAGACGGCGTCGGGATCCCAGGCCTCCCCCGGTTCGAAGTCACGCCCGCGGCTCCACGGCACGAACTCGTGCGGAAACCATTCCTTCGACGTGCTCAGGTGGCGCTCGACGAGCGCGACCGCGGTCGGCTCGAGTTCGGTGAGGAGTGCGGTGTCTTCCACACCGCCAGCCTACCGACTAGTAGGTAGCCTGTCGAACCCGGAAGGTGCCGAAATCCATGGTCAGACGATGGCGGGCGGCGAATCGACGCCGAGGAGTTTCGTGGGGTTGAGCAGCGTCCAGATGGCGCTCACCCGTCCCTCGGTGCAGCCGGCCTGGATGACCACGGTGCCACGGTCGCCCCGCATGACCAGCGCGGGGGCCCCGTTGATCTCTTCCACTGTGGTCTGCAGGTCGACGTTGAGCGCCGCCACGTTGACCAGGAACCGGGCCACGCGGTCCGGACCGATCACCGGGCGC
>JANMIX010000347.1:0-2410 GCA_031376015.1 Acidimicrobiia bacterium
CGCAAGAAGCTCTACCCGGCGCTGTACCGGCTGGCCGTCGACGCGGGGCGAACCTTCCCCGTGATCGGTGTGGCCTCCTCGCCCTGGGACGACGCCAAGGTGCGCGACTACGCCCGCGGCGCAGTGCTCGAGGCCGAGAACGACATCGACACCGACGTGCTCGACGCGCTGGTGGAACGGATCAGCTACGTCGCCGGCGATTACACCGCGCCGGAAACGTTCGAGGACCTGGCCGCCAAGGTGGCGAACTGCACACGACCCACCGCCTACCTCGCCATACCTCCGTTCCTGTTCGACGACGTGGCCACGGGGCTCGGCTCGCTGCCCGTGCACGACCGGCTGCGGATCATCGTGGAGAAGCCCTTCGGGCGCGACCTCGCCTCCGCCCGCGAACTGGACGCCTGCCTGCACAAGGTCTTCGCCGAGAAGGACATCTTCCGTATCGATCACTACCTGGGCAAGGAGTCGGTCGAGAGCGTGCTGGTGTTCCGCTTTGCCAACGCGCTGTTCGAGCCCATCTTCAACCGGAACTACGTGGCCCGGGTCGAGATCACCATGGCCGAGGACTTCGACGTAAAGGGCCGCGGCCGCTTCTACGACGAGGTCGGGACCATTCGCGACGTGGTGCAGAACCACCTGCTGCAGGTCGTCGCCCTACTGGCCATGGAACCCCCCGCCGCGGCAGATGCCGACTCGTTGCGGGACGAGAAGGTGAAGGTCCTGAAGGCGATCGCGCCGATCGACCCCGCCCACCTGGTGCGGGGCCAGTACGAGGGCTACCGCAACGAAGACGGAGTCGCCCCCGACTCCGACGTGGAGACCTTCGTGGCGCTGCAACTGGAGGTGAACTCGTGGCGTTGGGCCGGGGTCCCCTTCCACGTGCGGGCGGGCAAGTGCCTGCCGTACACCTCCACCGAGGCGGTGGTGGAGTTCAAGGAAGCGCCACGGATGCTCTTCGCCGACCCCGACGTGGCCTCCCCCGACCGCAATCATCTGCGCTTCCGCTTCGGCGCCAACGACGGCGTGACCCTCACCCTGGAGACCAAACAACCCGGTGAGCAGTTGCACAGCCGTCCGGTCGACCTGCGGGTCGACTACGCGGCCGCCCTGGGCCGCCGCTGGGAGGCATATGAGCGTCTGCTCTTCGACGCCATGGAGGGCGACGCCCGGCGGTTCTCGCGCACCGATGCTGTCGACGAGGCCTGGCGCATCGTGGACCCGGCGCTGTCACACGCGGCGCCCGTGATCCTCTACGCGAGAGGCACCTGGGGGCCCGCCGAGGCCGACGCCATGCTGGCCGGCGAGGGTGGCTGGCACGAGCCCGAGCGGCCGTGACCCGCGCCGTGATCGACACCGTGTACTGACGTGGCATCACCCATCGAGGACTACGCCCTCATCGGCGACACCCACACCGCCGCCCTGGTGGGCAGGGACGGGTCCATCGACTGGTGGTGCGTACCGCGCTACGACTCCCCTGCCTGCTTCGCCGCCCTGCTCGGCGGACCCGAGAACGGGCGGTTCCTGCTCGCTCCCGCCGGGGAAGTGACGCGATCGTCGCGGGCATACCGACCGGGGACCATGGTCCTCGAGACGGAGTTCACCAACGCCGAGGGCACGGTGAAGGTGATCGATTGCATGCCGCACCGGCGCGCCGCGCCCGACGAGGAGGGCAGCGCCGACCTCCTGCGGGTGGTGCAGGGCGTGTCGGGCCGCGTGCCGATGCACCTGGAGATGATCGTGCGCTTCGACTACGGCGCCACGGTGCCGTGGGTGCAGCACGGCAACGGGGGCATCGACATGATCGCGGGGCCCAACGGCCTGCACCTCTACAGCGAGGTGCCCACCCGCGGCCAGAACTTTCACACCGTCGCCGATTTCACCGTCGCGCCCGGTGACCAAGTGGGCTTCTTGCTGCACTGGCACCGCTCACACCGCCTACCCGGACCCCAGCCCGCCGTGGCCGCGTTGCTGGCCGACACCACCGCCTTCTGGGAGACGTGGTCGGCCGCGAGCACCTACCGGGGCGAGTGGCCCGAGGCAGTGCAGCGCTCGCTGCTCACGCTCAAAGCACTCACCTACGAACCGACCGGCGGCATCATCGCCGCGCCCACCACCTCGCTGCCCGAACGCTTGGGTGGTGCCCGCAACTGGGACTACCGGTATTGCTGGCTGCGCGACGCCACCTACACGCTGCACGCCCTGCTGCAGGGGGGTTACAAGGCCGAGGCCTCCGCCTGGCGCGACTGGCTGCTGCGGGCGGTCGCCGGCCGGGGAGGCGATCTGCAGATCATGTACGGCGCTGCCGGCGAACGATCGATCCCCGAGTTCGAGCTTGCCCACCTGCCGGGCTACCAGGGTGCCGCCCCGGTGCGGATCGGCAACGCCGCCGCCGATCAGTTCCAACTCGACG
>JANMIX010000368.1:0-2726 GCA_031376015.1 Acidimicrobiia bacterium
ATCGGGTCGAACGGGTCCGGGAAATCCACCCTGCTCAAGATGCTGTCGGGGGTCATGTACCCGTACGCGGGCGGAGTGGCGGTCGCCGGACGAATCGGTGCGCTCATCGAGGTCCGTGGCGGCATCCATCCCGACCTCACGGGCAAGGAGAACATCTACCTCTACGGTTCGCTGCTCGGGCTCCGCCGCAAGCGCGTGGCCGAGTTGTTCGACGCCATCGTCGACTTCGCCCAACTCGATCAGGCCATCAACCGGCAGGTGAAGTTCTATTCGTCCGGCATGCAGATGCGCCTCGGCTTCGGCGTCGCGGCCTTCCTGGAACCAGACGTGCTGCTGGTCGATGAGGTCCTGGCGGTGGGCGACTCAGCCTTCCAGCAGCGTTGCCTGCAGCGCATGAGCGAGGTCCACGCCGACGGCACCACATTGGTGCTGGTGAGCCACGACCTCGCGGCGGTGGAGGCGATGTGCAGCCGGGCATTGTGGCTGGAGCAGAGCTTCCTGCGCGATGACGGGAACTGCAGGGATGTGCTGAACAGCTACCGCAAGGCGGTGGAGACGCGTAGCAGCATGGAGATTCACGAATTCGGTGGCTACCACGTGCGCGACGTGACGATCCGCAACGGTAAGGACGGCGACTCCCCCCGCTCGTTCGAGCCGCTGGAGATCGGACTCACCGTACAGTCGCCCCAGAGCCAGCACGCTTGGATCTACGTGGGGGTCACTCAGGGCCCTGCGACTGCAATCTTCACGTCGCGCCTCGAGACCGATCTCGTCGAAGGCCAGAACCGGTTCCGGTTGCGTTTCGACGATCTCCCTCTCCCCCGGGCCGGTTACTCCGTGTGGTGTGCGGTCACCAGCAACACCACCGATCTGGTGCCGTGGCATCCCGTCGGCAGCTTCGAGGTCATGGGACCCAAGCTCGAACGTGCGCCTCGGTCGATCGTGCGGATGTCGCCGGTGCAGCTGAACAGCGAGTGGCAGACCAACGTGCCCGAGCACGAGGACCATCGCTTCGGCCCCGCGGCGAGCGGGTCCACCCACACCGACAACGGCACCCCGCCCGCCGCGAGCTCCGACGCGGCCGGTCTCGAGGACCTCTACCCCCAGGGCTGGCTGGCGCAGCCGTCGCTCCCCGCGTCGATCCCGCCTGACGAAGTCGAGCCAGACAACGCCTAGCGCCGACGATTGCCGGAACAGGCCCGGCAAGGGCGGTGTGGACCTCCAACTCGCCCGGGCAGGTTGGTGACAGGCTTGCCTGGGTCAGGAAGCAGCGAAGGCCGGGTGAGGGTCGGCGCCGGCGCCGAACATCTCCGCCATCGCCACCACGATCTTGCGTTCTCCCACAAAGGGATCGCGGGCGTGGGAGACCAGCATGTTGTCGAGCATGAGCAGGTCACCGGCCTGCCAAGGGAACCGGATCGCAGCCGAGTCGAACACTTGGCCCAGGTGATCCATCTCCTCGGACGTGATGGAGGTGCCGTCGCCGAAGTAGACGTGGCGGGGCAGGTCCTCCTCCGCCAAGATCGAGGTCAACGCGCTGCGAACCGACTCCGGCACGCAATGAATGTGATGCAGTTGCACCTGGTTGAAGAACACCTTCACGCCGGTGACCGGATGGTGCGTCACCGCTTGGGCCACGTTCTTCACCCGAAGATTGCCGGCCTCGGTCCATTCGCTGGTCATGCCCGACTCTGCGCAGATCCTCTCGACGACGGTGCGATCCTCGGTGCGGAAGAAGTCCTGCCAGGACACGTCCACGCCCGGCACGAAATTCCGGACGTACATCAGCCCCTTCTCCTCGAAGCGGGCCAGCAGCGCCGGGTCCAGCAACTCCACGACGCGCCGGCAGTCCAGGATCGGGGTCTCCCCACCCTGATCGGCCACCACCACGCTGAAGAAGAACTGCTTCAGCGGCCACCGGGGCAGGTGCGACGATTCGTTGTGGAAGAGGATCGGGAGATCGTTCGGATAGGGCGTCGATTTGTAGATCCGCCGCGACTCTCCCTCGCGGGGCAGGTCGCCGTAGTCGCCGAAGAGGTCTGGGCAGATCGCCGACGCGACCCGCTCGAAGTCGGCCGGGGTGTGCAGACCGAAGCCACGGAAGAGGATCGCACCGTGTCGGTACAGCTTTTGTTCGATGTCGCTGCGATGCTCGGCCGCCCAGCCCGCGATGTCCACACCGTCCATCGCCGGGCCCAGCACCAGCGGCGTCTCGCCCTCGATCCCCGGCAAGAACGACTCCGTCACCAGGGCCATGGCGCTGGCATCGATGGCCCGCCGGCGCGCCCGAAGGCCTCCGCTCGCACTCGATTCGGTCATCGTTGTCCTCCTGGAGTCATTCACGTCCGCGGTGGCTCCGCCTCGGGAAGCACCATGGTCTCCGCCCTAACCCTTCAAGCGTAGCAACCGCTCGGATCAGGCCGAAGAGAGACTTCGCTCCGCCCGGTGCAGTGTTCCCAGCCAGCCGATCAGCATGGCGAGCATCGTGAGGGACATCGAGCCGACCTCGGCGAGGGCCTCCATGGTGAGGCTGTTGACCACCATCGTGACCAGAATGGCGACGATCAGGAGCGAATCGCGACGAGCCGCCGCGTGCCCCTTTCGGAGCCGCAGGGCCGATGCCAGCGTGCCGACGATGATGGCGATCCAGATAGCGGCTCCGACCAGGCCCACGTCCACCAGGACGTTGACAAAGGCGTTGTGGCCACCGCCGAGGCCCACCGCCG